>CAURFS010000070.1:0-8824 GCA_963523845.1 uncultured Campylobacter sp.
TTTGCGCGAACTCCACCTCCCATTTAGCAGTATCAAACATCCTCAGCTCGCCGCCACTGTCGCATAAAAGCAGTCGGTGCGAGCTTGCGTCGAATGCGCCTAAACGCAGCGTGGCATTTAGATCAAAGCTACCAGCTGTTGCCATCTGTGATAAACAAATCAAAAAGGCAATACAAAATTTTATAAAATTCATCTTAATCCGCTCTTTGCGAAATGATACTACCCCAATGCTTAAAAATCGGTTTAAAGCTTGAGCTATAATGGAATTCTAAGTTTTCTTAAAAGTTGCGAAATTTTATGATATAAAAACAGTTCTAAGTGAAATTTTATTTTTCACATTTCGCTATAAATTCTGCTTTAAAATTATAATTTCAGTAAATTTTTATTTTGATAGATTTTTACAATTCGTAACGCTCCTTTAATTTTGTTTAAATAAAAAGTTAGTATAATCGCCAAAGTTTGTTTTAAATTTTACTGAAGGAGAAACTATGGAGTTTCTGACAAGTTTGTCTGAGGGCACGCAATTTTTTATTCAACTAATAATCGTGCTTGGTTGTTTGTTCTACGGCGCTAAAAAGGGCGGCATGGCCCTTGGAATTTTAGGCGGCATAGGCTTAGTGATCTTAGTGTTTGGATTTAGATTAGAGCCGGGTAAGCCGGCAGTGGACGTTATTTTAACTATCCTCGCAGTTGTCGTAGCAAGTGCAACGCTACAGGCTACGGGAGGGCTTGATGTAATGCTTCAAATAGCGGAGAAATTGCTTCGTAAGCATCCAAAGATGGTATGTATCATCGCTCCAACTGTTGCGTGGACGCTTACAATCTTATGCGGAACGGGACACACCGTCTATACGCTGCTTCCGATCATCTATGACGTAGCTATTAAAAATGGGATTCGCCCTGAGCGCCCGATGGCTGCTTCTACAATCTCCTCGCAGCTTGCTATCATCGCTAGCCCCGTTTCGGTTGCCGGCGTTTCGATGGTCGCGATCTTACTAGGTCAAGGCGTGCATATAGAGGGCTTTAGTACGTATTTGGATCTGCTAAAACTCACTATCCCTTCTACTTTCATCGGTATGCTTGCGATAGGAACGTGGTCGATTTTTAGAGGTAAAGATCTAGATAAAGATCCGGAATTCCAAGAAAAGATCAAAGATCCAGAGCAGAAAAAATATATCTACGGCGAAAGCACGACATTGTTAGGTCAAAAGCTTCCTAGGATTAAGTGGATCTGCATGTGGATATTCTTAGCCACTATTGCGCTAGTTGCGGTTTTAGGTTACGAGAAAAGCTTGCGTCCTGCGTGGACTAAAAATGTTCCGGGCAAATCCGTAGAGATCATCGTCGATAAAAAAACGGTCAAAAATATCACGATCAAAGATGGTCAGGTCATCTCCATGGTGGACGGCGGTAAGGTCGTCTCAAACGTCAAAGAGTCTAAAGCCAAAGATGCGACTAAATTTAATAGCGTCGAAATTTATGACAAAGATAAAAAACTTACTCAAAGCATCGTCTCTCAAGACGGAAATGTAGTAATTACGACAGGCGATAAGAGCGAGAGCATCGCAAACGCAAGCATTGTCGTAAAAGATACGATGAAAAAGACCACAAATTTAAATATGGTCTTAACCATTCAAATTTTCATGCTTCTTGCAGCATCCATTATGATGATTGTCTCGGGTATCAAAGCGGGCAATATCGCTAAAAATGAAATTTTTCATAGCGGTATGATCGCGCTTGTAGCCATTTATGGAATTTCATGGATGGCAGAGACTATGTTTACCGCTCATATCGAAATGCTTAAAGCGTCGCTAGGTAAGGTTGTTATGGCGTATCCGTGGACATATGTCATCGTTTCGCTGCTAATTAGTAAATTCCTTAACTCTCAAGCGGCGGCTGTTGCTACTTTCGTACCGCTAGCGGTTAGCATCGGTATTGATCCGGGCCTTATTATTGCGTTTGCACCGGCTTGCTACGGATACTATATCCTACCTACCTATCCGAGCGATCTTGCGGCGATCCAGTTCGACCGCTCCGGCACTACGCACATCGGCAGATTCGTCATCAACCACAGCTTCATTTTCCCTGGGCTAATAGGCGTTCTTACTTCATGCGCGATGGGCTTTATCTTCGCTCATATTTACGGCTATTTATAATAGCTATATGCTCGCGAGTCCAGCACTCGCGAGCTTTTAAATTTCAAAATTCTTTAGATTAACGCTCCGTGCCCGCGCAAAGCTAAATCGTTTTAAATAAAATTTACGTTATAATCCCGCCAAATTCCACACAGGAGGCAGATATGCAAATCCCTATCGCATACGGCAAAGATGATCATCTAAATCTAGAGATAAACGAGAAAAATTTGCTCGGCGTTTTCGATCCAAACCCGGTGGCTAAATTTGACGAAACGGCGCTCATCGCAAAGGCTCTGGCAAATCCGATAAATCAAAAAAGCTTCGACGAGTTTATCGCGGGCGACGAAAAGATCGTCGTCATCGTAAACGACGGCACGAGACCTACGCCGACGGCAAAAGTTTTAAAGCAAATTTACCCAAAAATCCGCGAGAAAAATAAAACTTTCATCATCGCCACGGGCTGCCACAGAGAGGGCACATTAGATGAATACAACATGATCTTTGGCGCCGAAATTTACAAAGAGATCGCTGCCAAAGGCGAGCTGCACGATCACGACTCAAAGCACGATGAGATGGTGTTTTTAGGCGAGAGCAAAAACGGCACGCAGATGTATCTAAACAAAATCGTAGCAGAAGCCAAAAAGGTAATCGTCATAGGCTCGGTCGAGCCGCACTATTTCGCGGGCTACACCGGCGGCAGAAAGGCCTTTTTACCGGGCACCGCGTCGTACGAGAGCATCACGCAAAATCACAAGCTCGCACTAAGCTCCGATGCGCAGGCGCTGCGCCTAGAGGGCAACCCCGTGCACGAGGATATGATCGACGCGATGAAGGTGCTCGCGCACATCGACGTTTTTTCGATCCAGACGGTGCTTGATAGCGAACACGGCGTGTATTACGCGAGCGCGGGCGACTTAAACGATAGCTTTTACGACTGCGTGAAAAAGGCAGACGAGGTCTTTTGCGTAAATATCCCGCGCAAGGCAGATATCGTGATCTCGGTCGCGCCATATCCGATGGACGTCGATCTCTATCAGGCGCAAAAAGCCCTAGATAACGGCAAACTAGCACTCGCGCAGGACGGAATTTTAATAATGGTCGCAAAATGCCGCACGGGCATCGGACCAAAGCCGTTTTTTGATCTGATGGCCTCCGCCGACACGCCTAAAAAAGTGCTCGAAAAGATCAGCGCGGGCTTTAAGCTCGGCTATCACAAGGCCGCTAAGATGGCCGAAATATCGCTCTGGGCACAGACCTGGGCGGTGAGCGACTTAAGCGACGATGAGATGCGCGCCGTGCATCTAAAGCCCTACCACGACATCCAAAAGGCCGTGGACGACGCGCTCGCGCAAAAGGGCGCGGACGCTAAAATCATCATCCTGCCGTTTGGCTCGATGACGGTGCCTAAGGCGTAAGTTTGGCTAAAATTTTATATTACGACGCGAGCGCTGGTATCAGCGGCGATATGAACTTGGCCGCTCTTGTCGGGCTCGGAGTGGATTTTGACTATCTTTGCGCCGAGCTAGAGAAGTTAAATTTAGCTGGCGAATTTAGGCTGGAGCGCAAAAACGTGCTAAAAAACGGCATCGCCGCGACAAAAATCGACGTAGTGCCGCTAAAATCGCAGCCTCACGCCAGAAGCTACGCGGGTATCAGGCAAATTTTAGAGAGTTCAAATTTAAGCCAGAGCTGCAAGCAAAGAGCGGGCGCGATATTTCGCACCGTCGCGCAGGCGGAGGCCAAAGTCCACGGCACGGACGTCGATCGGGTACATTTCCACGAGCTCGGCGCGATCGATAGTATCGCGGACATCGCAGGCGCGGCGATCTGCTTTGAGTATCTTTTTGAAAAGCTCGGCGTCTCGCGCGTGCTAAGCTCCAAAATCGAGCTTGGCGGCGGCGTAGCGATCTGCGATCACGGCGCGCTTAGCGTACCTGCACCCGCCGTTTGCGAAATTTTAAAAGGCGTGCCCGTAAGTCTCGGACGCGCAAATTTTGAAATGACAACGCCCACGGGTGCGGCGATTTTAAAGGCCTGCGCAGATGAGTTTACGGACGATGCGAGCTTTAAAATCGAAAAGATCGGCTACGGCGCGGGCGGCAAGGACGCAGCGGGCTTTGCAAACGTGCTTCGCGCGATGATCTGTGAGGCGGACGAGGATTTAGACGAGCGAAATTTAGGCGCACGCTCAGGCTACGGCGAGGTTTGCAAGCAGATTTTAATATCCACTAACATCGACGATATGGACGCCGAGAGCTTCGCGCTTGCGTGCGAAATTTTACGCAAAAACGGCGCGCTGGACGTATTTGGCCGCTCTATTTTTATGAAAAAAGGACGCATGGGCTTTGAGCTAAACACGCTGTGCCGCAAGCAGGACGCGCAAAATATAAAGGATCTGATATTTACGCACACGACGGCGATCGGCGTCCGCGAGATAGAGGTTGCCAAAACCGAGCTAAAGCGCGAGTTTGCGCGGGTGCAGACGAAATTCGGCGAGATAGGGGTTAAAATTTCAGGTAGCGGCCAAACGCAAAAGGCAAAACCGGAATTTGACGACTGCAAGGCCGCGGCGCTCGCGCACGGCACGACGATCGAGCGGGTGCGAAAAGAGGCGCTAAAAATCTATGACGAAACTAGAAAAGCTAAAGGCTGATCTGCGCGGGCTGGGCGAGCTGGCGGTGGCATTTAGCGGCGGCGCGGACAGCTCGCTACTGCTGCGAGCGGCGCACGACGCGCTGGGTGCGCGAGCAATCGGCATAACGATCAGATCGCCCTATATGTCCTCGCGCGAGATCGCCGAAGCCGTGGAATTTGCCCGCGCTTACGGCATCCGCCACGAAATTTTAGAGCTCGGCATCGCGGAGGGTATCAAAGACAACCCCGAAAACCGCTGCTATCTGTGCAAAAAGGCGGTGTTTTCGCGTCTGATAGAGCGCGCCCGCGAGCTTGGCTTTAGCCGCGTCGCAGACGGCACGAACCGCGATGATCTGGGCGAACACCGCCCCGGGCTCAAAGCCAAAGAGGAGCTCGGCGTACTCTCGCCGCTGATAAATTTAACCAAATCAGAAATCCGCGAGCTCTCGCGCGAGCTGGGCTTGCC
The DNA here is from genome assembly GCA_963523845.1 of uncultured Campylobacter sp. Lineage (GTDB taxonomy): Bacteria > Campylobacterota > Campylobacteria > Campylobacterales > Campylobacteraceae > Campylobacter_B. The sequence continues at coordinate 5,236 of CAURFS010000070.1, forward strand.
AACCGCCGAAAAGCCCGGCTACGCGTGCTTGCTAACGCGCCTGCCGCACGGGCGCGAGATCGATGAGAGCGAGCTAAATTTGATAGAAGCCGCGGAAAATCTACTCATCGCAAGCGGTTACGCAAACGTCCGCGCGCGGTGCGACCGCAAAAATATAAAGCTGCAAATGCCCTTTTCTAGCATGCGGGACTTTCTAAACGATGCGAAATTTAAAAGCGTCGTTAGGCAGCTGGTGACGCTTGGCGCAGCGGACGTGACACTTGATCTAAAGGGGCTTAGAGAGGATGTTTTGCATGAGAGAGGATGAAATTTTAGAGCTTTTCGCGGGAATAAAAAGCGGCCGCGTGAGCGAGCAAGAGGCGCTAAAATATCTGAAAAACTACCCATACGAGGACGTGGGCTGCGCCAAAATCGACACTCAGCGCGCCCTGCGAAACGGCGCGGGCGAGGTGATCTACGGCGAGGGCAAGACTGATGATGAAATTTTACGCATCGCAGAAGCGATCGGCGCGAGAGGGCAAAATATCCTAATCACGCGCACGAACGAGCAGGTTTTTGAGCGGGTGCGCGAAATCTTGCCGCAGGCGGAGTTTAACGCTCGCGGCCGCATCATCAGCGTCAAATTTAGCAAGCCCGCGCTCACGCAAAGCTACATCGCGATAGTCTCCGCAGGCACCGCCGACGGCGCGGTCGTGGAGGAGGCGTACGAGACGGCGCGATTTTTAGGCAACGACGTGCGCAAATTTAGCGACGCGGGCGTGGCGGGACTGCACAGGCTGATCGCAAATTTAGAGCAGATACGCGGCGCAAAGGTCGTGATAGCCGTTGCTGGCATGGAGGGCGCGCTAGCTAGCGTGCTAGCAGGCCTCGTGAGCGTGCCGGTGATCGCAGTGCCCACCAGCGTGGGATACGGAGCGAGCTTTGGCGGGCTGGCGGCGCTGTTAGCGATGCTAAACAGCTGCGCAAACGGCGTGAGCGTCGTAAATATCGACAACGGCTTTGGCGCCGCATATAACGCGAGCCTGATAAATCATCTCTGAATTTACGTTCGCTGCTCCGCTGAATGAACAGGCTAAATTTAAGCATACGAATGTAAAATTTGACGAGTAAATTTAAAAGGAAAAAGTTGCAAGATAAAATTTTAAGCGAACTAAAAACAAGCGAGTGCGATTATGGAGACGCTGCGGCAAAACTTGTGATTTTAGCAATTCCAATTTACATTGTTGCGGGTCCAAATAGTGGCTTTGAAGGCATTATGGCAGCCATTTTATTTTATGCATTCGTGAGGGCTGTAATTAGCATAATTTCATGCCATTTATCGCCTAAGGCCTTAGCGCTCGCAATCTTTGCCCTCTCGCTAGTTATCGAAACTGCACAATATTTTAAGGTGCTTGAAATTTTAGGCGTACAAAATTCTATATTGCGAATAATTTTTGGTGGAACATTCGATTGGACGGACATTATCTGCTACGCGATAGGCTGTGTTTTAGCTTACGTATCTGAAAGTATCATTTATGATAAGGCGCGAATATGGAGGCGTAAAAGGTTGCCTAAAAATTTTAATGAAATTTTGCAAAGCGGCGATGAAGAAAAGATCAAAGCGGTATTTCAAGCCCTCGATATAAATGCGACTGACAAAGACGGCAACACGATACTTCATATGCTACATGCGGACAAAGATATCAAGAAAAAAGACCCAAACTCACCCTATGTGTATATGGGCGCGAATTTAATCGAATGGATCATCATGCAAGGCGGCGACATAAACGCTAAAAATAAAAAGGGCGAGACGCCCCTTAGAAATTTTATGTGGTATGTATATAAAAATTTACAACCGTATCAAAAGTTAATAATCGTAGGCAATCAAGGTTATGCTTCTTCGGTATATGTAGAACAAGTAAATGAAGTCGTTAATATCGATTTTGGAATAATGTATAACTATATATACAATCTTCTACCTAAAAAATCGCAAATTTATATTTGGCGCCGCTTCGGCAAAAGGTTGGAATATCTATATGTGCCCGAGTATCCAACGGATATGGAAAAACACGATCCGCAAGAATACAGTAAATTTACCTATGATTTTTGGATGAAATTCTTAAGACAAAAAGATAGCGTGCAGTATAAAATGATACATGCGGCTACTAATTTATACTGGTACTGGGACTACAACGGGGAATATGGAAGTTGGATTTTATGGGATGACGATTATACCGATGAAGCCGCCGCCGAAATTAAAAAATATTTTAAGCTAGGCTATAGGCTAGATGAGCTAAATGACGACGCGCTTGATAAGATGTTTTATGATCTAAGAAAGAGTTGGCGTGCCGAAGATGTAGGTAAGCTTAGATATCTGTTCGTGCTTTGGTTGCTTAAAAATCCCGAGCCGTTTTTCGAGGATGAAATTTAAAAGGAGAAGCGATGGATAGACAAAAAGCTGTGCAAAAGATGACCGAGGTCATGGCGAAATTCGTCGGCTACACAGGCAAGGTGCTGCCCGACGACGTTACGGCGAAGCTGCGAGAGCTCGCCGAGCGCGAGACGCAGCCGCTAGCGAGAGAAATCTACAAAACGATGTTTGAAAACCAGCGCCTAGCCAAGGAACTAGACCGTCCGTCCTGTCAGGATACGGGCGTGATCCAGTTTTTTGTGCGCTGCGGCGCGAACTTCCCGCTCATAGGCGAGCTTGAGGAACTGCTGCGAGAGGCTGTACTGCGAGCGACGCGCGAGGCTCCGCTGCGTCACAACAGCGTCGAGACCTTCGACGAGTACAATACCGGCAAAAACGTAGGCAAGGGCACGCCGAGCGTCTTTTGGGAGATCGTGCCGCAAAGCAGCGAGTGCGAGATCCACACCTATATGGCGGGCGGCGGCTGTAGCCTGCCCGGCAAGGCGACCGTGCTGATGCCGGGCATGGGCTACGAAGGAGTCGTGAAATTCGTCATGGACATAATGACGAGCTACGGCATAAACGCCTGTCCGCCGCTACTAGTGGGCGTAGGCGTGGGCACCTCGATCGACGTGGCATCCTTGCTATCCAAAAAAGCGCTGATGAGGCCTCTTGGCTCGCATAATCCAAACGACCGAGCCGCGCTAACCGAAAAGCTGCTCGAAGAGGGCATAAATAAAATCGGCCTCGGCCCGCAAGGCATGAGCGGCGCAAGCTCGGTCATGGGCGTGCATATCGAAAACTGCGCTCGCCACCCAAGCGTCATCGCCGTCGCCGTAAACGTAGGCTGCTGGTCGCACCGCAAAGGGCACATCGTCTGGGATGCGGAGCTAAATTTCGACGTAAAATCGCACAAGGAGTTCGCGCTATGAGTAAGAAAATTTTAACCACGCCGATCGGCGCCGAGGATCTAGCGGATATAAAGATCGGCGACGTGATCTATCTCACCGGTCACATCGTCACCTGCCGCGACGTGCCGCACAGACGCGTCGTAGAGGAGGGTCGCGAGCTGCCGCTAGATATCAGGGGCGGCGCGATCCTGCACGCGGGGCCGATCATCAGAAAAACGGACGATGGCGGCAAAGAGTGCTTCGAGATGGTCTCCGTGGGGCCGACGACTAGCATGCGGATGGAGAAATT
>CAURFS010000071.1:0-8776 GCA_963523845.1 uncultured Campylobacter sp.
GCATTATCTAATATAATGATACCGCTCCAACCGTTATTTGCTAAAAAGATAGGTTTGTCAAATCCAGCCACCATTCTATTCAAATCAATTTTTAAATATTTTATCGGATTTGTTTTTTTGATTTTTAATTTATCAAATAATAATATATTTCTAGCTTTTTCATCCAAATCTGATTTATATTCATCATCTTTGATTAAGCTATATAAATCTTTATAGTAATTTATTGTCTTTTCTAGCCAATTATCTAAATTTATATCGTCAGCCAATTCGTAATATCCAATTCTAATCTTGCTTTTCATTGACGAACCATATGCATAAATTCTTGCTTTATCCATCTTTTGTTCATATATTAGTTTCTTATCTAAAAACTGAACTATAGCCCTTCTATAGAACTCCTCTTTATCTAAAATTCTATTCTCGGCTAAACAATAACCTTGTTTGTATTTGTTATAGCCAAAAACGGAAACGACGGCGAAGCCTCGCGAAGTGGAATAATCGGGGATTATACGGATAAATGCGGCGCAGAGTATTATTATAAGAAGTAGCGCTCCAGCTAGCACTTTAAATTTAACGGATTTATAAAATTTCATACCGACGCTCCTTTTAAAATTTAAAATTTCAGTTGTTTGCTCAGCTTTTCAGCCGCCTTTAAACAAATCTTCTCTTACCAGGCGATCCGCTATTTCTTCGATATTGTTTTTATAAATTTTAAAATCGCTATTGCCGCATGTATCGATTTTTAAATAATAATTCTTTTCGCGCGATTCATTTTCTATGGTGTTATCATAATATTGTTTCCCTTCAGACAAATCTTTTATGGTATCTCCTTCGTATATCGTAATCGTGGCATATCTAAATTCAAAATTATCATACAATATAAAGCTTTTATCGAAATATAAAATATATTCGCGCAAACCGCCGTATTCTACTATAGGCTCTTCGAAGCCAGCCATTCTATTATTTAAATTTATCTTTAGCTTCTCCGCGATATCTACGGGCTTTATTTGAAATTTCTCGACAAAGATATTTCTATATGGCCAAGCGGCTTGATTTTTACGTTTTTCTATATCGTATTCTTTGGATAGAACCTCCAGCCAATCATCGTTATTAAATTTATCCGTCTCATAAAAGCCTACCTTAACGGCAAATTCTCCATTGCCGTAGTTGCAAGTCTTGCTGCCGTATACATAGTAGCATTTGTCGGTAACGACGGCTTGAAACAGCATACGTCTATTTAAAAGATCTAAAATTCCGCGCTTAAATCGCTCCTCTTTGGGTAAAATTCTATCCTCTTTTAGGCAGTATCCTTGCTTATATTTGTTGTAGCCAAAGATAGAAACGACAGCGAAGCCTCGTGAGGTGGAGTAATCGGGGATGATGCGGATGAATGCGGCGCAGAGTATTGTTATAATAAGCAACGCCCCTGCCAGGGCCTTAAATTTAATAGACTTATAAAATTTCATACCGACGCTCCTTTTAAAATTTAAAATTCCAGCGTAAATTTCCGCGATCTTGCGATTAAATTTAAAACGCTCGCTCGCCGCGCTGCCGCCGCCGCGACGAAACAAACAAGCGATAGGCGCCTAAATTTAACCTCGCCGCTAGCCTTCGCGGTGCAGAATTATATAGCCCAGCTTCGTGCCGTTTTCGTCCGAAAATGCCCTAACGTAAAAATAATGCCCGTCCTTTTTTATAAAGCTCTGCGCCCCAAAATCAAGCGTCGCCAAAATCGACAAAACGTCGTAATCCGGCGCGCTGTTTACGACGATAAAGTCCTTGATAACGCCTATTTTATCGTAGAAACAGTCGGTCTCAAACCTCTTATCTACGAGGATAAAAATATCGTTTCCCATGCGGTTGATCTGCGCGATGACGTGTTCGAAATCGAGCATTATCTCGGCGCTTCCGATAAATTTACCGTCGCTAAAAACGGGCGAAATTCCGCGCATAAAAACCCCGCACCGCCCCATCTCGACGAGCGCTTTAGGAAGCAGGCTCTGGCGAATCTGTAAAAGCGAATGGCGAAACGAGCTCAGATCGTCGTTGTAAAATTCGTCGCTCCAGCTTCTGGCCAGACTTCTGATGTTTTGCGTGTGAAAATGTATCTTCACGCCCGTGTAGAAGGGCACTGCGCTTAAGATGTCTTTGTATTTTTTCGTCACGTCCATGCACTCGCCGTGTTTGCCGCTCTCAAAACAGCGCACCACGTCGCTGTTTTGCGACAAAATTAGCGAGATCGCAAAGGCGTTTAGCTTCTCTTCGTCCACGATCTTTTCAAACAGGCTCGCGCTAAAATCGAACTGCTGCTTGATTTTTATCTCGTTTTCCTCACTTTTAAAGCGCAGGTAAAACGCAAAGGTGGCGACGCAGCAAGCAAGCGCGAAAAGGCTTAGGTATTTTTTTGAGCGCGCGCCTATCATCTGAATTCCATCTTTAAATTTGCCGCTAAAACCTCTGCGAATTCGCTAAATTCCGGCAGATCGAGTTTTCCGTTTCGCATCTTTTTTCCCCAGACGGACTCCGGGAAAAAGCTGTCGTTTTTAAAGCGAGCCTGGATGTGAAAATGCACGCGCGGCACGTAGTTGGCAAAGCTTGCGATGTTGATCTTATCGGGCGCGTAAAACTCCCGCAGGCTCTTTTCGCACTGAAGCACGGCGCGCCACAGATGCGCCAGCGTCGCCTCGTCGCAGTCGCTAAGCTCCTTAAATTTCGCCTTCGTAAAGACCTTCACCCACGGCACTTCGTGCTCCTCGCGCTCCACGTAAATCATCTCGTCTTCGTAAATCATCGCTTCTCCTTGAAAACGGAATTTTAATGCAAAGCCCATTAAAGCTCGGTAAATTCCTCTTACATAAATAATATACTAAAACACATTAATTAAATATATCTATAAAATCTCGATATATTCGTGATTTTTATGCTATAATTCCATTCTTTAAAAGGAATATATATGAAATCAGTTTGGACAATGATCCTATGTGCCGCGGCGATTTTGATGATTACGATGGGCATTCGTATGTCATTAGGTCTTTTCGTGCAACCTATAATGCAAGTAAATTCCCTATCCATCGCACAAGTAAGCTTTGCGATGGCAACTACGCAGCTGGTATGGGGTTTTTCGCAACCGCTTAGTGGGATACTTGCAGACAAGCTCGGTGCCTACCTCGTGCTGTTTTGGGGCAGCGTGCTTTTGGCGATTAGTTGCACTCTTGTGCCGTTATTTAGTAGTGAAAGCGCGCTTGTATTAACGATGGGTTTTGGGCTTGCACTGGGGCTTGGCGCGGGTAGTTTTCCGATTCTAATGAGCCTAATGGCAAAGCGCCTGCCATTTTCTATCCGCTCGGTTGCCAGCGGAGTGCTAAATGCAGGCGGCTCGTTCGGGCAGTTTTTATTTGCGCCTATGATTGGGTTTTGCATCGCAACGCCTACTTTGGGATACGGCGGCGCATTTTTTACGCTTGCAGGGCTTAGCTTGCTAATTCTGCCGCTTGCAAGACTTTTGGCAGGCAGTAAAATTCTATTTGGCGAACAAACCAGCCTGCATGAAGAAGATAAGCGCAGCTTAGGCGAAGTGCTGCGTTTAGCGCTGCGCGATAAAAGCTATATTTTGATAAATTTAAGCTTTGCTACGTGCGGTTTTCACGTAGCGTTTTTAGTGACACATCTGCCTAGCGAAGTAGCACTAAGCGGGCATGGCGCGCAGGTAGCGTCCTTTTCGCTCGCACTGATTGGTATCGCTAACATCGTAGGCAGCTTATTCGTAGGTTGGTGTGTTTCCAAAGTGCGCTGTAAAGTCATTTTATTTTGCATATATGCCCTGCGTATCGCTCTTATTGGTGCTTATGTGCTCTCGCCCAAAGATAGCCTTACGTTTTATATCTTCAGCGTGGGATTAGGATTTACCTGGCTAGCGACCGTACCGCCTACTGCGGCTGCCGTCGGTAAGCTGTTGGGAACGCGATATTTAGCAAGCTTATTTGGATTTACGATGCTTTCGCATCAAATCGGTGGATTTTTTGGCGCATATATCGGGGGTCTTGCAGTGCGAGCATACGGCGCGTATGATTATATGTGGTATTTGGATATGACGCTAGCGGCTATTGCAGCTCTGCTAAGCCTGCCTGTGCGTGAAGCTAAGATGAAGCATGTGAAATTTTAAAAATTTTATGGGATTTTGAAATTTACGGACGGAATTTTCGCAAAATTTTGCAAGCTAAATTACGACAGAATTTTAAAATTTATCGGATTTTATGTTTCGCACGATGAAATTTCACTTTAGCTTTAAAATTCCGCTACGATAAAATGCAAAATCCGCTTATGCTTTCAAATTTAGCCGAGACGAGATTTTAAATTTTATAGAATTTTGAAATTTTAAAATTTCGGCTCGCGCAGCATTTTAAGAGCTGGCGCGAGAGCGCCTGCAAAGCCTTTAAATTTTTCAAATTCCTCCGCGCTAAGCTCTGCGCTAAACTCCGCTCCCGCAGCACCGAAACTCGCTTCATAAACAAAACCCGATTTTTTTAAAAAATGTTCAAATTTAGCCACCGCCGCAAACGGCACGAAAAACGCGCACTTCTTACGCAGCACGAATTCCACTAGCTCTGCGGCGTCCGCAGCGGCGTCTATCGCGGCATTTACGCTACTAGCGTATGCCCGCACCAGCCCGCCGGTGCCTAGCTTGATGCCTCCGAAATAGCGCACCACGAGCACGGCGGCATTAATTAGCTCGGCGCCGCGAAGCGCGTTTAGACACGGCGCGCCCGCAGTCGATTTGGGCTCACCGTCGTCGCTTGAGTTTTCTACGATCTGCCCGGGCTCGTTCAGCGCGCGATACGCCCATACGATATGCCGCGCCTTGGGGTGTTGCTGCCGCAACTGCGCACGCAGCGCCTCAAAGCTCGCTATCGGCGCGAGATAGGCGATGAAGCTTGATTTTTTGATCTCCTGCGCGGCGCTGATCTCTTTTTCAATCGTTTTCAAGGCTTTCCTTTGCGGAATTTTATCTTTTTTGCATTATAATAAAAGTTCAAAAAAAGATCAAAGGAGCTTCATGATCCAGACTTGTTTATTTCCCGCGGCGGGCTACGGCACGCGCTTTTTGCCCGCGACCAAATCACTACCAAAAGAGATGCTTCCGATCCTTACCAAGCCGCTCATTCACTACGGCGTGGACGAGGCGCTGGAGGCGGGCATGGACAATATGGCCTTCGTCACGGGTCGCGGCAAACGCGCGCTGGAGGATTATTTTGACCGCAGTTACGAGCTGGAGGATCAAATTTCAGGCAGCAGCAAAGAGTATCTGCTCGACGAGATCAGAGCACTTATGAAGCGCTGCACCTTCTCTTTCACGCGCCAAGAGCAGATGAAGGGGCTCGGTAACGCGATTTATACGGGTAAAATTTTAATCCGCGACGAGCCTTTCGGTGTGGTGCTTGCAGACGATCTATGCGTGAACGAAAACGGCGAGGGCGTGCTTGCGCAGATGGTTAAAATTTACGAAAAATACCGCTGCAGCGTCGTTGCGGTAATGGAGGTGCCGCCGCAAGACGTAAACAAATACGGCATCATCGCAGGAAAGAGTATCAGCGACGATCTGATAATGGTCTCGGATATGATCGAAAAGCCCGAGGCTAGCGAGGCTCCGTCGAGCTTAGCCATCATCGGGCGCTACATCCTAACGCCTAATATTTTCGATCTCATCGAGCAGACGGCGCCGGGTAAAAACGGCGAGGTGCAGATCACTGACGCGCTTTTAAAACAGGCTCAAAACGGCGTGGTGATCGCGTATAAATTTAAAGGCACTCGCTTCGACTGCGGCTCGGTAAAAGGCTACGTGGAGGCGATCAAATATTTCTACGAGCGAGAATTCGGCGATGGTAAAAAATGAGCTGTTTTTCCCGCCGGCAAAAGAGGGCGCGCTAGAAGAGGTAGCGGCAAAGATCCGCGCCGAATACGAAAGCGGCGAGGTAGGCTACTACCGCCTGCCGCAGCAAGGCGCAGACGAAATAGCGCGGGCGGAGGAATTTTTTAGCGCGCGAAGCTACGACGGGGTCGTGCTTTTGGGCATCGGGGGTTCCAGCGTTGGCGTGCGGGCGCTTTATGAGATGCTGCGTCCGCGCGTAAGAAAGAATTTGCGCTTTGAAATTTTAGATAATTTAGACGCTTTTAGCGTGCGTCACGCGCTCGAAGGACTAAATTTTGCTCGCACGATCTTTATCGTATCGTCCAAATCAGGCGGCACGATTGAGACGATCTCGCTTTTTAAGGTCGTTTTGCAGCGTTTTGGAATTTCAGATTTAAAGACGCTAGCAAAAAATTTCATCTTCATCACCGATGCAGGCTCGCCGCTGGATGTCTTCGCGCGCGAGCACGGCGCCTGCGTGATAAATATGCCCGCTAACGTAGGCGGTCGTTTTAGCGTGTTAAGTGCGGTAGGGCTAGTGCCCGCAGTTGGGCTAGGCCTTGATGCAAGCGCGATGCTACGCGGAGCTGCCGCCGCAAAAGAGCGGTATCTGGATGAAATTTTAGCAGGCGATCCCGCTAAAATCGCGGAGAATAAAATTCTACGAAAAGCCCATCACTACGCCACGCACAAAAGTGCGAAAATTAACGTCCTTTTTAGCTATGGCGATGCGCTGCGCGCATTGGGCGAGTGGTACGTGCAGCTATGGGCGGAAAGCCTAGGTAAAAAGATCGGCTTTAGCCGCGAGGGGCTTACTCCTGTGGGGCTTGTAGGCTCGCGCGATCAGCACAGCTTCCTTCAGCTCATAATGGACGGCGTAAAGGATAAGACCGTGACTTTCTTAAAGCTCACGGACAACGGCACTGCGGATGCGGTGCCCGGTATCAGTCTGCAAGGTCTTGAGGGCTGTGACTTCGTAAACGGCATGCGACTGGATGAGGTGCTAAATCTTCAGTGCGATGCTACGCTGCAAGCCGTACTAAATGAGGGTATAAGCGTCGATCTCATCGAGGTTTCGCGGCTTAGTGAACAGAGCGTGGGCGAGCTATTTTACTACTTCGAGCTGCTAACCAGCGCTACTGGAGCGATACTGGGCGTCACCACTTACGATCAGCCGGGCGTCGAGGTAGGTAAGAGAATTTTAAAATCGCTAGTTTTGAAATCGCGAGATTAGAATTTGCGGCGCTAGCTAGACGGAATTTCGCTGGGTCAAATTTTACTAAAGCCAGGCTCTACTCGCACCCTATTTTGCTTAGGCTAAATTTTAGAATTTTAAAATTGGCGCCGCGAAATTTTGATTTCGCGCTACGAGCATTTGGAATTTTTTCGCAAAATTTCACGGTAAAATTCCAAAATTGTACCGCGAGGCTTAAAAATTTTACGACTTGCGAGCGCACAAGGAGGCAAAATGAAAATCACAGAAATCGATCACTTTGTACTAGTTACGGGCGATCTGCAAAAATGCGTGGAATTTTACGAAGGAATTCTGGGGCTAGAGCACGTTTGCGAGGGCGACAAACACAGCCTGCGTTTCGGCTCCTCAAAGATCAACATCCACACTCGCGCGGGCGAGTTCGCGCCGTTTGCGGCGCGTCCTAGCGCAGGCTCAGCGGACTTTTGCCTCATCTGCGAAGATCAAAGCGCACAGCAGCTCAAAACGGAGCTGGAAAGCAAAGGAGCGCAAATAGAGCTTGGCGTCGTACCTCGCAACGGCGCGCGCGGCGCTATGCAAAGTATCTATCTGCGCGATCCTGACGGCAATCTCGTAGAGCTCGGCGTATATGAAGGCAGCGATGATAGCGCGTAAATTTTGAGATAAAATTTCAAGCGGAACGTTAAAATTTAAATTTTCTAAATTCTATCTTTCATTAAAGATCAATATTCTGCGGATTAAATTACTTATCCCTCGACATGCTAATTATGTATCGTTTATATATTTTTGAAACCTTATCTTTTGTTTTTAGAATTTCATAAATTTGTTCATTTTATTCACTATTATTTTTGCGATATCATAAGGCGGTTTCCAAAATAAATATCCCTCTGCAATATCTATATTTAGCGTATCCAAGAAATATTTTTGCAGCTTGCCAAACTCCTTTTTATTATTGATCGTAAATACTTCGGAATCGAAACCGTTGCATATCAGTAATTTATCACAAAGCAAGAACCTAGCGGTTCTTTCAAATAGAATATAGCAGAGAAATTTAATAATAGGCATAAGCGACAAGCCCATAATTATAAAAATAAACATATAAAATTTAAAGTTGTATAATGCCACGACGATCATTATAAATAAAACTAAAACACAAAATTCAATTTTCACATCAAAGGGCGCAAAATTGGGAATCATATAAGCATATCTGTAAACGGAGATATTTTTTAACGCCATCTCTTTTTCGCATTTTGTTTTATTTTTAAATTCTATTTTGTCCTTCATAAAGGTTATCGTTTTTTTGCTATTTATAAAGTTTGCCGCGTATATAAGGAAAAATGCGGTGCCATAACCTAGTAATATTTTCATATAAAACCTAAATTTATACTCGCCGTCCAAATTCTGTATCAAAGAACAAATTAACAAAATTCCAAGAGCTATCAGCCAAAACAGATCGTCTAGCTTTTTTACGACTATCGGATCTTTGTCGTAGTCTCTGGCTTTATAATTTTGCTGCAAAGAGCCGTTGTCATCCAAGATAAAATTTTGTGGCTCTGCGTTGTTTTCACAGGCAGAATACTGAGCCGCTTCGGTTTCTAAATTGCCTTCTAAATTTAAAGCATCAGTAGCGGAATTCGGTGCTTTGGAATTCAAAGATTCGA
>CAURFS010000072.1:0-8644 GCA_963523845.1 uncultured Campylobacter sp.
TCCATTATGCGGCGGCTTACGACGTCACGGCTAGCAAGTTCTTTTTTCTCAGGCTCATAATCCGGCATAAAGCGGTAGCCGTCCACGTCGCGTAAAATTCCGCCGTCGCCGCGGCAACCCTCAGTAAGTAAAATTCCGCTCGGAACGATAGGGGTCGGGTGAAACTGCACCGCTTCCATATTTCCAAGCTGCGCGACGCCCGTCTCAAGCGCGATAGCAGCACCTATGCCCTCGCAAACGACGGCGTTTGTGGTGTGTTTATAAACTCTGCCGTAGCCGCCTGTAGCGATTAGCGTGCCCTTTGATACGTATGCGCTAATTTCGCCGGTAACCAAATCACGCACGATTGCGCCGTAACAGCGGTTGTTTGCGTGAATTAGCGCGATCGCTTCTTTTCTGTCATGAATATCGACATTATGCTTTAGCGCTTCATTTGCAACGGCAAAAAGCATCGTATGTCCCGTAGCATCGGCGGTATAGCAGGTTCGCCATTTTTTCGTGCCGCCGAAGTCGCGACTGTGAATAAGTCCGTGAACCTCATCTTTTTCGGTGATCGTGGTCTTTTGAGCGTTGATAATAGCGCTTCGCTCGCCTCTAGTAATCCTGGTCCAAGGAACGCCCCAGCCCGCAAGCTCGCGGATCGCCTTAGGCGCCGTTTGTGCAAACATCCTAGCAACATCTTGATCGCAGCCCCAGTCGCTTCCTTTTACGGTATCGGCAAAGTGTACATCCTCATTGTCGCCCTCGCTCATCTTGGAATTTCCTAGAGACGCCTGCATGCCGCCTTGAGCTGCTGCAGAGTGTGAGCGCTTAACAGGGATTAGGCTCAAAACGATAGTGCTAAGCCCCTTCTCGCTGGTAGCGATCGCAGCTCTTAAGCCCGCCAAACCGCCGCCAATAACTAAAGAATCGCAATATATTACATTCATCCTAAGCTCCCTATTCTAAACTTAACCATTTGAAATCGGCGATTATCGAAAGCAAGAAAAATGCACCCCAAACGATAAAAACCGTCTTTTTGATGAGGGCTCTTTTCCTTTGAATTTCCGCCTTCGTGCCATCTATGCTAATCCATTTCATATAAAGCCTATAAATTCCAATACTAGCGTGAGTTACTACGAAAATTAATAAAACAAAATAAAATAGATGAAGCTGTCCGAATCTCGCGATAGCAATATCTGCGGTAATTTTCGGACCGAATACGATCATTAAAATATGAGCCGCCGCAAAGAAAAATAGGAAAAATCCCGTCCAAAACTGAAACCACCAAAGCGTTGTATCGCAATGCTTCATTCGCATTTTGTGCGCTTTAAACGCTCTGTAAGCGGCGTAGTTAGCCGGAAATTTTCTCATCGCCAAAAACGCGTGAACTACGAAAATCACGAAAATTACAAAAGCGACGATGTTTGTAACGAAATAAATTCCGCCTGGTTCGGCGAAATGAACAACGCCCTCAAACGCGCCCTTACCGATCAGAATCGTGCCGGTAAATATCATATGACACAGCATAAAACAGGCCAAAATCAGCCCGCTGATGCTTTGCGCCACATCTTGCAAAGCCATAATGCGGCTTTTTTTGCCGTCTATGGATCTGCCCGTAAAGCCTTCAATGCGACCTAGCATAGGTTCTCCTTAAAAAAGATGATTATAAATCCCCGCTAAACGAAAATTTACATTTTTGTAAAGAGATTATATTACTTTTTAACTTTAGATTAATTTAATTTCTGCAAATTAGTTTTTTCTTCAAAGACTGCTTTAAGAAAACTGCTATCAAAAACATCACCAAAGATAAAATTTGTCCCATCGATAAATTTAAAAATATAAAGCCGAGCCCGTCGTCCGGCTGCCTAAAAAATTCTACGAAAAATCTAAACGCCGTGTATAGCATCGCATACAGACATATCAGCTCGCCGTTAAATTTCTTAAATTTACGGTAGAAAAACAAAATCACGAAAATTACTAGCCCTTCCAAAACCGCTTCGTAAAGCTGGCTTGGGTGACGCAACGTGCCGCCTACCAAAATCCCCCACGGCTCGCTCGTCTCGCGCCCGAAAAGCTCCTGATTTAAAAAATTTCCCACGCGTCCGAAAAAATACCCAAGCGGCACGCTAAGCGCCACGAGATCGAGTAGCGCCCACATATCGGTTTTAAATTTTTTGCAAAACCAAACCGTCGCAATCACGAATCCGACGACCGCGCCGTGATAGCTCATACCGCGAATACCCACGAACTCGCCGTTATGAAAGGGGTTGAAAATTTGCCACGGATGACTGAAATACCACGCCGCCTCGCCCGAATAGATCGCGATGTATCCAAGCCGCGCGCCCAAAATGACGCCCACTTCGACCCAAATAAAGTAGCGATCGAGCATCTTATCGCTAAAGTCAAGGCCGTCTTTTCGCACGAAATATTTGGCGATAAATAGCGCCGTAAGCAGCGCCAAAACATACATAATGCCGTACCAGTGCACGTTTATGCCAAACGCGCTGAATGCCACGGGATCAAAGTGAGCGTAAATTTCGTTCCAGTAATTCAAATTTTTCCTTTGTTTTAAATTTTAAAATTTAACGGCGCCCATCGGACGCTGCGTGACGCACGCTCGGTAGAAGACGCAGAGCGGCGCAGGTGCTAGGCGCCAAACTTAGTTTTCGAACGCTCGATCGCACGCGCGAAACACGTAAGACGCGAATCCTAGCGATAGCGTCAAATGATGCACAGACCACCTCGCATGAAATTTCAAGCGACGACGCCAGATCGGACGCAAGGCGCCTCACGTAAAATTCCAAACGACACACAAAGCGACACGCAAAGTGGCGCAACGCGGACAAAGCACGCAGTACCTTAATGCAGGCGGTGCAAAACGAGAGCACCGGACGCCGAGCAAAACTCGCAGTGCGCGCAAAACAAACATCAGGCGGCACATATGCAAAATACTGAATGCCGTGCAGAATTCAAAACGACGCGCGATACGACAAAAGCCGACGGATAAAACAGCAAGGCAGCCACTTTACATCCGCGCAGATAAAATCCGCTCGCCTCGCTTAGCTTGTCGCGCCCGCAGGAGCTGTACCGGCTATAGCGCAAGAATTCCGAAAGCAAGCTTTAAACCTATCTCTACATGGCGCTTTCTGTGCCGAACGCGCAAAAACGCCGAGCGAGCATTCTAAATTTTAAATTCCAAGCCCTAGCGTCTCTTTCACCACGCGGCAAAAATCCGCCAAAAACCACCCGAGCGCCTTGTAGTAGCTGCTTTTGGCGTTTATCTGCACGTGCGTAGCAAGCGCGGAAAAGCTCGGAATGATAAATTGCGCCAGATATAGCGTCAAAATTTTATGCGATTTCGCGTCCGTGTTTTGCTTAAAGATCATAGCAAGCAGCGCTAGCATATTGGCTGCGTGAGCGCTTTTAAGCTCCGCGAAAGGCTTTTTGAAGCGGCATTTTTCATAAAACAGCTCCACTTCGCTTTCGCTTATGAGCTTGAAAAAATCCATCTCAAACGCCCCTTTTAGCGCCTCAAAATCGCGCCCTAGCGCCGCGTAATCCTCGCCCTGCACCTTTTGCCAAAACTCATGACCGTTTTTGTTCTCGATATTTTTATTTACGATGATCCAGTTTTTGCCCAAGCCGCGCAACTTCTGCTCATCTATCACGCCCCTGAAATTCGTCGCAAAGATTATGCAGATCACCGAGTATAGCTCGCCTAATTTCATCTTTTTCCTTTAAATTTAATCAAATTTCGCTCGCCTTTTTCAGCTTTTCGATGCCGAATTTTTCCCAAATCCTGCTTAAAGATCGATCTAGGCTCTGCTGCTTTTTATCGATCTCGCCAAAGAGCAGCGAGCTGCCCGATCTGCCGCTAAAATTTGAAAGATTTAGCGCTACGTGGATTATCTGCGCGCCTTTTTTCACGTCGCAGAGCTTAAACAGCTCAAGCGCGGTCTCGCTCAGCAAGCTTAGACTAAACGCCCTATCCTGGCTGATCTGGTGCGAAAACTCCTCGCGCGATTTGTAGCGGATCTTTAGATCATACGTCGCGGGCTTTAGGCCCCTTGCGAACACTTCGCCCGCCAAATGGCGCGCCAAAATTAAAATTTTACGCCGCAGCTCGTCCCGATCGGCGCACGGCGCGAAGCTGCGCCCAAAGCCGATGCTTTTGCGCTCGCGCTTTGAGACGACCTCGCCCTCATCCTCGCCGCTAAGGGCTGCGAAAATTTTCCTGCCGTTTGCGCCCATCTTTTCAAAAATTTCTCTGTGCCCTAGCGCGTCGCCGAAGCTTACGATGCCGTATTTGCCGAGCGTTTTTTGCGCCGCTTTGCCAATGCCTGGGAATTTTGCCACAGGCACGGCGGATAGCTCGCGCGCGATTTGTGATTTTAAAATTTGCCGCACGCCGAAGGGCTTGGCAAGGCTAGTGGCGAGCTTTGCGATCAGTTTTGCTTCGCTAAGCCCGACGCTGCACGGAAGGCTAAAGCGGCGCATAATCTCGCTTTGCAAAAACGCGGCAAAGCTCAGCGCGTCCGCATCGTAAGCCGTGCCGCGTAAATTTAGAAAAAACTCGTCGATACTAAATTTTTCGATCTCGGGCGTAAAGCTTAGTAAAAACTCATAAATTTCGCGTGAAATTTTTCGGTATTCGCCGTGCTGCGAGCGCACCAAAATCAGCTGCGGGCAGAGTCCGAGCGCGATTTTAACGGGCTGCGCCGAATGCACGCCGTCCGCTCTGGCCTCGTAGCTCGCGCTTAAAATCACGCTGCCAAGCTCGCTCTTGCCCCCGAAAATCTCCTCGTCGCCGCCTCCGACGACCGCGATCTTTTTGCCCGCAAGCGCGGGATCAGCGAGCCTCGCTACAGAGACGAAGAAGCTGTCCAAATCGATGTGAGCTATCAAACTATGTCGATCCCAAAACCGCTAAGCCCCGCGTAATCTTTCGGCTCGCTCTTGCTTAAAATTTTGATTTTTCTCACGCCCAGATGCGCTAAAATTTGCGCTCCGATGCCGAAGCTCTTAAAATCGGCGCGATTTTGCGCGGATTTTAGCATCAAAAGTACGCCGCCCTCTTTGCGCAAAATGTCCAGATCGCGCATGAAATCGTTAAATTTCGTATCGCTTAAAAACTCCAGATCGCTTGAAATTTTATGAAATTTCACGTTCGTCTGCGCGCTCTTTCCCAGCTCGCCGAAAATATAGGCGCGGTGATCGTTGCCCTCGTGATCGCTCACGTCGTAAAATTTCGCCGCTTCGCCGCACAGCAGAGCGCTTTTTGGCTCGCTAAATTTAACGAGAGTTTCGTGTTTTAGGCGGTACTGCACGATCTGCGCGACCGAGATCATATTGATGTCGTGCTGCGCGCAGAATTTTTCCAGATCGTCCCTGCGCGCCATATCGCCGTCGTCTTTGACGATCTCGCAGATCACGGCGCTTTGCGAAAGCCCCGCCAAGCGGCACAGATCCGTAGAGCCCTCGGTGTGCCCCGTGCGGGCGAGCACGCCGCCGCTTTTGGCGATTAGCGGGAAGATATGCCCCGGGCGGACGAAATCATCGGCGCGAGCGCCCACGCGCGACATCAGCTCGATCGTCATATTGCGCTCATACGCGCTTACGCCCGTCTTGGCGTCCTTCGCGTCGATCGTGACGGTAAATGCGGTCTCGTGGCTGGAGGTGTTTTTATCGACCATCAAATTCAGATCTAGCTGCTGCGCGATCTGCGGGCTAAGCGCCACGCACAGCACTCCGCGAGCGTGCGTGATCGCAAAATTTACCTTCTGTGCGCTGCTAAAGGTGCTCGCAAACACCAAATCGCCCTCATTCTCGCGATCGACGTCATCGACCATAACGAGCATTTTGCCGTTTTTCAGATCCTCGATCGCCTGCTCTACGCTAACCATTATCTCTCCTTTAAATTTACGATATTATTTTGCCGTTTTTATTCACGATCGTTTCGCGACCGTCTAAATTGATCTTGACGTAGTCGTCGCTCAGAATTTTAATAACTTCTATCTCGTCGTAAAACATCGGCTTTAAAATTTCATTATCCTCATCATCTAGCAGCCCCCATTTGCCGTCTTTTTGACTTTAACGTATCCTTCGCAATATTTGATTTCGTCATAATATCCGCACAAAGTATTATCAAAATCCCAAGCAAGCTCGTATACACAAGACACTACCTCTGTGCCCGTTTTATCGATAAAGCCCCATTTGCCGTCCTTTTCAATCTTTGCTAAGCCTTCGCAAAAACTCCCGGCCCGATCATATATGCAAGGAATAACTTCTTTTCCCATTTCATCGATATATCCCCAATAACCGTTCTTTTTAACGTCCGCCAAGCCTTCGCGAAAAACGCCAACATCATCATATAGACAAGGAATGATCTCTTTGCCGGTTTTATCGATAAAACCCCAATAGCCGCTTTTTTGAACTTCCGCCAGTCCTTTCTCAAAATTATAAGCATCATCATATATACAAGAAATCACCTCTTTACCCGTTTTATCGATAAAGCCGAATTTATCGTTCTTATTAACCCGCACCAAGCCCTCGCAAAACTCCTCGGCCCGATCATATATGCAGGGAATAACTTCTTTGCCCGTTTTATCGACGAAGCCGAATTTATCGTTCTTTCTAACGCATGCTAAGCCTTCGCTAAAATACGAAACGTCATCATAGATGCAAGAAGCTATCTCCTTTCCCGTTTTATCGATAAAACCCCATTTATCGTTCTTTTTAACCCATGCCGATACCATCTCGATCTTCCGAATTTAAATTTTAATCTCCGCGTAAGCCGCTTTTAGCTTCTCAAAAAGCGGGGCGAATGAAACGCCGTTTACGCGGACGTTTGCGATCGTCGTGATGAAATTCGTATCGCGCTGCCACCGCGGCACGAGATGATAGTGCACGTGCTCGGCTATGCCCGCACCCGCGGCGGCACCGAGGTTCATACCGATATTTACGCCGTTTGCGCCCAACGTGCGCTTTAAAATCCCCACTCCGGCGCGCACGTAGTGACTCATCTCCGCCCACGTATCGTCACTAAGGCACTCGATATTATCGACGTGCTCGTATGGTATGACCATAAACGCGCCCGGGCTGTAGGGGTAGAGGTTCATCACTCCGAAGCAGTGCTGCGCGCGAAAAAGCACGCCGTTGCGATCGTCAAACGCCGCATTCGCCGCCGCGTCGCAAAAGGGACAGCCGCTTCTTTTTTCGGTAAAATACTCGCTTCGCCAAGGGGCGCAAAGATAATCCATCTCTTTTCCTTTCTGAAATTCCAAAAATTCTATGGAATTTTAAAATTTGCGTTTCGCAAAATTCTATGAAATTCGGAATTTAAAACTTCTAAATTTCATAGAATTTTAAATTTACGCAGCCCGCGCTTGCTCGCACGATGCGAAGCTATGCACGTGGCAATCGCGGGGCGCTTCGGCGCAATACGCACTCTGCGGATCAAAGCCCGCGGCGGGCGATTAAATCCGCTGGCAGTTTGCGTGCGCATTATAACAAAACTTTGACGCACTTACAGGCACGGTACGCGATGCCAAACCTGCGTCGCAACCACCGCCGCGACACGCGATAAAATTTAAACGCGGCGCGGGCACGGCGCAGTCGTAATACAGCCGAAGTTCAATAGCGGCGTATCGCAGACGAGGCGGCTTAGGTCGCGAGCTATGATTAAATTTACGGCGCCATACAATCGCCAATACTGGGCTTGAGAGCGCGCGCTAGACATACAAGGCATTACGATAGACGCGCAATTCTCGGCACTCAATGCTACAAGCGCAACCGCGCGCGAAGCTTCGTAAACGTAAAGCTAAATTTCAACCCGCGCTTTTTGCACCAGCTCATGATGCGACGGAAAGCTATACAAACGAAAGGCGTAAATTTAAACCTCGCTCCGTAGCCGCTCGCACGGCGCGCAATAACAAACTCACGACGCCAAAGCGCAGCGTGAATTCTCGCGCGATGTGCTATATTAAATTGCGGCGCGGCGCTAAATTTAAAGAGCCGTTAAGTTTTAAAGTCCGCCGAATTTTAAAATTTACTGCCTTAAAATTTCGCTCCGTTCGCTAAATTTAACCGCTCGCTTCGGGTTTAAGCTTGCGAGATCAAACAAACGGGTTTAAATTTAGCCGCCAGCACCGAACTTTATCTCGCGCAACGCCGCGCCTACGTCATTTTGGCGCATAAAATGCTCGCCGATCAAAAACGCATCTACACCCGCCTCGTGCAGGCTTTTAAGCTGCTCGTGCGAGTGCAGGCCGCTTTCGGCTACGATGATCTTGCCGTTTGGAATTAGCGGGATCAGCCGCTCGCTCAGGCTCGTATCGACCTCGAAAGTCTCTAAATTTCGATGGTTGATGCCGATAATATCGGCACCTGCGAAGATCGCCTTTTTAAGATCGTCCTTATCGTGGATCTCGCACAGCGCCCGAAGCCCCAGCCTGCGGGCAAATTCGAGCAGCTCTCTCAGCTGTTTGCCTTCCAGAGCTTTGGCGATCAGCAGGATAAAATCCGCGCCATAAACCAGCGCCTCGAGGATCTGATAGCGATCGACTATGAAATCCTTGCGCAAAATGGGCGTATGCGTGTAGCGGCGGATCTGCGGGATGAACTCCAAATCGCCTCTGAAATAATGCGGCTCGGTAAGCACCGA
>CAURFS010000073.1:0-8576 GCA_963523845.1 uncultured Campylobacter sp.
GCTTATGATCGTGGGCGGCGAGCCTTACGTGCTGGAGTACAACGTCCGTTTCGGCGATCCGGAGTGCGAGGTTTTGATGCCGCTAATTGACGGAAATTTGAGCGAAATTTTATACAACGCCGCCGTAGGCAAGCTAAGTAGCATAAGCTTAAAAGAGCGATTTGCGGCGGGCGTCGTGATGGCTAGCGAGTGCTACCCTTACGGCTCTTCGCAGCCTGCATTGATCGAGGTCGGCGAAATTCCCGCGGGAGCGCATATCTGCTATGCAGGCGTGAGCGAGCGGGACGGGCAAATTTACGCTAGCGGCGGGCGCGTTTTGGTAAGCGTGGGCGTCGCGCAGAGCCTAAAGCAGGCGCGCGATGCGGCTTACGCGCTGTGCGAAAATATAAAATTTAGCGGCGCGCAGTATAGGCGCGATATCGCGCACCAAGCCTTAAGAGATAAAATTTGATCGTCGCTCCGCTTAGCAAGCGCGTAATTGCGTTTAGTATCGACGAAGCGGTGAGCGTAACGCTTTTTGTGGTCGTGCTATTTGCTATTGACGAGCCAGAGCTTGTCGCAGCGGCGCAGAGCGGAAGCAATCTTGAGGTACAAAAGATCGCGTCAAAATTCATTTTGCATTACGCGATAATAAAATTTTTATATCAGGCGATTTTTGTCTATCTATACGGCGCGACGCTAGGCAAGCTTGCGGTTAAAATTTATTGCGTCCGCGCTGGCGGCGGCGGCATGGACATCGCTACGGCAGCGATCCGCGCGGCGGTTAGGTTGATAAGCGAGATGATCTTTTATATGGGATTTTTGGTGGCGCTTTTTACGAACTCGCGCCAGAGCCTGCACGATATGGCGGCGAAAACATTGGTGGTAGAGATTGAAAAAGAGTAAAAAATTTAAAATTCTAGCGCTTAGTTTTAGCGCTCTTTTAGCAAGTAGTGCGAGTGCAAAGGTCCAAGACGTCGAGCTTATAGCAGATAATGTCAAGAAAAATGGCTTTTTGACGGAGGCTAGTGGCAACGTAACGGTGTATTCGCAGGACTACTTCATCACCGCCGATCGCGCTACATACGACGAGCAAAACGGCATTATCGAGCTTTTCGGCAATGTCAATGCAATGCGCGGCAGCAGTGAAACTACGCGTGCGCAGCATGTCAAAATCGATCTGAAAAACGATAAGCAGCAAGCCGACGTAAATTTTATGATGGACAAGGACTCCGAGCTTTGGATGCAAAACGACGCCAGCTGCAGCGATAGCGAGTATTACCGCGTGGAGGGCTCCAGTGTATCTAGCTGCAATGTCACCGATCCTGATTGGCGCATCAAATTTAGCAGCGGCATGCTAAATAAAGAGAGCAAATTCCTCCATCTTTTCAATCCTAGATTTTACGTGGGCGACGTACCGGTGCTCTATCTGCCGTATTTCGGCTTCCCGACAGACCGCACGCGCCGTACGGGCTTGCTGCCTCCAGAGGCTGGCTACATCAGCAAGGAGGGGATTTATTATAAGCAGCCGATCTATTTCGCGCCTTACGATAGCTGGGATTTTCAGCTCGATCCGCAGGTGCGCACGCGCAGGGGCTTTGGCGTATACGGGACATTTCGATTTACGGAGTCGCCGTATTCTTACGGCGAGATTAGAGGCGGAGTTTTCGATAACTTTTCGCGAGCGCAAAAACGCCTCGAATACAAAAACGAGCGCCATCACGGCTTTGAAGTGCAATACGATCGCAGCAAGCTTGCGACCTATTTGCTAGACGGCGATCTGCGCGAAAATTTATGGATCGACTTTACGCAGTTAAACGATCTGGAATATTACGATCTCAAACAAAAGGGAGGTCTTGGCGACGATGCGGATAATTCGCTCGTAACTTCGCGGCTGAATTATTATTTGACCTCAGACGAGCACTATTTCGGCGCTTACGGACGCTACTACATCGATACAAGCAAGCTAAACGCCGATAATACCTTCCGCAACGAAGATACCGTCCAAGAGCTTCCGACGCTGCAATATCATAAATTTAGCAATGATTTGGGACTGCCAAATTTGATCTATTCGCTTGATGCAAAAGCGCGTAATTACACCAGATGGGAGGGCGCGACTGCTCGCCAATATGAGTTTGACGTACCGATTAGTATAAGCACGCCACTACTGGCGGATTATTTAAATTTCGCCTTTACCGAGCGAGTGTATATGACTAATATAGATTGGCACGATAAATTCTACTACGCAAACGGCGATCTTGGCGAGGATAAAAGCACTTTCTATGCTAATCAATACACCGAGCTTTCACTCTACACCGACGTAGCCAGGGCTTACGATAGCTTGTATCATACGATGAGCTGGAGAGCGGATTTTAGAATTCCCGGATGGCAGCAAGGCGATATAGAGGATAGAATTTTAAAGTATCATCAGTATAAATACGACCTTGCTCGCGGCGCAGTAGATCGTTCGCGGCTGGGTAACTTGCAAGACTCGCTTTATTGGGAGGATAACTTCTTAAGCGAGCTTAGTGACGAATACACCCACGAAAATGCAGCTTTAAGTATGACGCAGTTTTTCTATAATGAAGACGGGCGTAAATTTTTACGCCATAGCGTCAAGCAGCGATATGACTTCGATGATCACGAGTTCGACGATTTAGAACACCGCATCGACGGGTATTTCGCAAACGGCTTAAATATCGGGAACCGCTTTACCTACTCACATAAATATAAAAGCTTCGATAAGGTCTATACCTACGCCAACTACTCCAACGACGACTTTAGCTTTGGACTCAGCCACGCTTACGAATACGAAAAGCTAAGCATGGAGCCTAAACGCTATACGAAAGATAACTACGGCATCGTAAACGCTTCGGTAAATTTGCCTAGGAATAATAAAATTTTTGGGCGTTGGGATTACGACTTAGAGCGATCTTATTCTAAAATGTGGCGCGTGGGACTTTCTCATACGCGCAAGTGTTGGAATTACTCTTTTGTGTATCAAGAGGATATCGAGCCTAAAAATACCAGTACGACGGGCTATAGTAAAGCAAGCAAGGAGCGCGGAATTTACTTTCTCGTAAATTTCTATCCGTTCGGCGGAGTAGGGTATGATTTTTCGGTAAATAGCGAATACGGAAGCGAAAAATAATGACGCCTAGAGCTGAGCTGATGTTTGAAAACCAAATCGACGCCGCGATGAAACTTTCAGAAATTTTACCCGCTACCGTGATCAAAAACGAAAATTTTCTGATAATCGCTCAGTCTCTGGAGTCGCTTCCTATCGCAAACCATCTTGCTCTAAAACTAGGGCTTGCTTATGAGTTTTTATTCACAGAGCCCGTTTTGGCGCCCAATAATCCTGAATGCGCGATCGCGTGCGTAAGCGAAACCCAAGAGATTGTGATGGTGGATGAGCTCGTGCGAAGCTTCGGCATCAGCCTGGATTACGTTTACGGGCAGGCAAATAGACTTTATGAGGAGAAAATTTTAAAAAATATGTATAAATTTCGCAAGGGCGAGCTTTTGGGAAATTTGGAGAAAAAAAACGTCATCTTGGTAGATGAGGGGTGTGAGAGTGGGCTGACTGCACTTACTTGCATAAAGACGCTCGTAAGCTTAAACGCCAAAGCGATCTTTTATGCCACTCCCGTTATCGGCAGCGATAATGCAGATGAGATCGCCATGCTAGTAGATGGAATTTATGCCGTTCACAAGATCAGAGATTTCGTGAACGTGGATTTTTATTACAAAGAAAAAACGCTCTCAAGCGCGGAGGAGATAATGCAAATTTTAAACAAATGCCCGCTTTATCTGCCGTTTCACGAGACTAACAAAAACAAGGAGAAAATTAATGCAGTGCAAAATTGAAGTAAATGGCAATACCGAAATTTTCGATATCAATAAGGTCGCAAAGCAAGCCGCGGGCGCGGCGCTTTTGCGCGTAAAAAATACCGTCGTGCTGGCTACTGTAGCGCGCGAAGAGACGCAGGTGCAGGAGGACTTTTTGCCCCTTACCGTGCAATATATCGAAAAGATGTACGCAGCGGGCAGAATCCCCGGAGGCTACATCAAGCGCGAGACCAAGCCGGGCGATTTTGAGACGCTAACGAGCCGCATCATAGACCGCTCGCTGCGCCCGCTCTTTCCAAAAGGCTATGCGTATCCGACGCAGATCGTAGTTTACGTGCTATCGGCAGACCCCGAGGTCGATTTGCAAGTCGTCGCTCTTAATGCGGCGTCTGCGGCGCTATATCTTAGCGACATCCCGATTAAAGCGCCGGTTTGCGGCGTGCGCATAGGCTATCAAAATGGAAGCTTCATCCTAAATCCGAGCAACTCCGCGCTTAAAAATAGCGCGCTCGATCTTTACGTAGCTGGCGTCGGCGATGAGCTTTTGATGATCGAGATGCGCTCCCTGCCCCAGATTAATGGCGGCGCGCAGCAGATGAATGAATTTGGCGAAGATCTGATGGTTGATGCGATCGATTTTGCCGCAAAGGCGATAAGCGCAGGCTCAAACGCTTACGAAGAGGCTTTTTTGCCGCTTAAAAAGCCCGATGCGAGCCTAAAGTATAAACCCGAGATCGAGGATGAGGATATCGCGGATTTCATCGACGCAAACTACAAAGACGCCGTCAAAGCGGCGATCAATCAGATGGCAAAGAGCGAGCGTGCTACTGAACTAAACAAAATCGTGGATCAAATTTTAACTACCGAAGCCGCGGCGCAAAACGAATGGAGCAAAGAGGCGATCTCCAGCGTTATCGGCAAGTATAAGCGCGGCATCATCCGCACGCAGATCATCGAGGATCACCGCAGAGCCGACGGACGCGCGCTTGATGAGGTGCGCCCGATCAGTATCGAGACCAATATCCTACCGTGCGCGCATGGAAGCTGCCTATTTACGCGCGGACAGACGCAGGCTTTGGTCGTCACTACGCTAGGCGGCGATAGCGACGCGCAGCTAAGCGACAGCCTAACGCAGCTTGAGCCGATCAGCGATAGATTTATGTTTAACTACAACTTCCCAGGCTTTTGCGTTGGCGAAGCAAGCCCGCTCAAAAGTCCAGGTAGACGCGAGCTGGGGCATGGAAATTTAGCCAAAAGAGCGCTGTGTCCGAGCATCGATCTAAACTCACCGCAGTCTATCCGCGTAGTAAGCGAAATTTTAGAGAGCAACGGCTCAAGCTCGATGGCTTCGGTCTGCGGCGGCGCACTATCGCTTCGGGCGGCGGGCGTACCTACGCTAAAGCTCGTTGCGGGCGTCGCGATGGGCTTAATTTTTGAGGGTGAAAAACACGCCGTGCTAACCGATATAATGGGGCTTGAGGATCACGACGGAGATATGGATTTTAAGGTCGCGGGCACCTATGAGGGCATCACCGCGCTTCAGATGGATATCAAGCTCGGCGGCATCAGCCTGGAGGTTTTAAAAGAGGCTCTCGCGCAGGCAAAGCAGGCTCGCGCACATATTTTGGGCCTTATGGAGCAGGCGGATGTGGCGATCGTTATAAACGAGGGTGTGCTTCCGAAGCTTGAAATTTTTAGCGTCGAGGCGAGCAAAATCCCCGACATCATCGGTCAGGGCGGCAAGGTCATTAAAGAGATCACCGAAAGCTTCGGCGTAAATATCGATCTGGATCGCGAAAAGGGTGAGGTCAAGATCCAAGGCGCCAAAGCTAGCGGCGTATCGGGCGCAAAAGAGAAAATTTTATCGATAGTTTCAAATTCTCGCGATTTTCGCAAGCCGCGCGGTGAACGCAAAGAGGTAAAATTTCAGATCGGCGAGGAGTTTGACGGTGTGGTGCAAAGCGTACTGGATTTCGGCACCTTTATCTCGCTGCGAGACGGCGTGGATGGGCTACTGCGCGCCAAATTTATCACGACGCCTTACAAGGCGGGCGATGTGGTGCGAGTGCGCGTGACCGATCAGAAAGGCACTAAAATTTCATTGGAACTGGCTTAAAATTTTAATAGGAGCGTAAAGATGCAGCTTAAAAAGATATTTTTCCCTATCGGCGGCGGCGAGGAGCTGGCAGAGCGCATACACGGAGCGCTGCTAGTGAATAAATTTTTCGGTACGCACATAAACATAATGGCGTGCCAGCTCGATCCTAAGATGATCTACAACGTCCGCATGACGCTAAAAGGCGGCGTGCTGATGGAGGAGTTTTTAAAATCCGCGGGCGATGAGATGCAGGCCGAGCGCGAGGTGATCAAAGCTATCTTCGACGCTGAATGCGCCAAGCTGGGCTTAGATCAAAACGACGACGATCACGTCCCAAATAGCGCCGCTTTGAGGCATATGGTGGGTATCCGCTCCGAGCTGGTCGAGAAATACTCCAAATATTGCGATTTGGTGCTGGTCTCCGTGCCGCCTACGGGCTCTATCACTGGCACGTTCGAAGCGGCGGTCACCAAAAGCGGCAAGCCTTGCATCGTCATACCGCGCAAGCTGCAGGAGTTTAGGGCGGATAAAATTTTAGTCTCGCTTACCGGCACTGCGGCGTCTGCAAGGGCGCTTGATAATTGGCTGGAGCTTTTACAGCGCGCCAAATCCGTCACCGTCATTACCGCAAATCACTACCTTCAAGATGATCTTGCCGAAACGAAGCGCCGCATAAGCGACTATCTAGCCTTGCATGACGTTAAAATCGATGTTTTTGAGGCGTTAAATGCCGAGGGCAAGATCCCGGGACAGGTGCTACTAGAGTATGCAGACGCGGGCGATTTCGATCTAATCGTCGCGGGCTTGCACTCAGACAGCGGCATAAAGGAGATATTCCTAGGCGGCGCGTCGAAATACTTCCTGCAAAAGACCAAAATTCCGGTCTTAATGTAGCTTGAGGCTTAGACGCCGTGTCGCGGCATATCTCTCCACCGTGTCTAGGCTTAAGTCGGCTTTTAAGCACCGCAAGCTAAAGCTTAAATTTTAATCGGCTCGCTTTGGTTTTGCTAGCCCGTCCGCAAATTATGCAGTTATGCTTCTTGCGGATGGGTTGCGATTAATTTTTGTCGCTAGCTTTGCTAACGAGCTGCATTTGCTTTGCCGCGGCTAGCGAAAGCAAATATATCCACGGCGAGCAGAGTTAGCGGTAGCGGCAATCTCGCCGGTCTATCTTTAAGCGCGGCGAGTTTGGAATTTCCATGCTTGCCGTTTTCGGTTGCGTCGCAGATTTTGCATAAATTTGGGCTTGAAATTTCTGCTTGCACGCTAAATTTTAAATTCCAAGGAGTGCAGATGGTTTTTGAAAATGCAATCATCACCAAAGAGGATGATGAGAAGTATGGATTGAGTAAAATTTACTACAAATATAATCCGAAACGCGAAGTTTTTATCAATAAACAAGATTGGGTGATAAACAGAGAGCTTGATTGCTGGCTATGGGATATTTTTTATTTCCCCGATCCCGAATATGATCATGGAACTCTTGTTAAAGCTATTTGGATTTTATATTATAAAGGTGAAATTATTGAAGTTGTCCTTGATTATGACATCAATAGGGCGCTAAGACCTAAGCAATTTCATAGAATTTGGCAGCTACTTGATCTAAATCCAAAACAAACTAAATTGATTTCAAGGGATGAAATAATTATACTTCTAGATAATGCTTTGCAAACATATGGATATGATGGCATATGGGAGCAAATTCCAAACTACACTATGGAACTCCAAGACTTAACCAATCGCAATGCAAAATAGAGCTTTAAATTTAACTTCATTTTAGTCCCGCATAAAATCAAATTTCATAGAATTCTAAAATTTCGCGAAATTTTGAAATTCTAAAATTCCAAAATCCTATAATCTCAAAATTTCAAAATTCCCGCCCTAAAATTTCTTGTAAATAAAATTTATCAAAATCATCGACGCGAGCGCTTCTATGAGCGAGGCGATGATCATCGCGAAGTATATCTCTTGCGAGATCGCGGCGGTGGAGTAAAAAAGCGTCGCTGTGGCGATGACGAGGGTTAGCGGCATAGATAGCGATAGCGCGAAAAGCACCGCGCCTTTGCGCCCCAGAGTGCCTAAAAACGTAGCGCT
Source organism: uncultured Campylobacter sp. (assembly GCA_963523845.1). GTDB lineage: Bacteria > Campylobacterota > Campylobacteria > Campylobacterales > Campylobacteraceae > Campylobacter_B. The sequence continues at coordinate 8,024 of CAURFS010000073.1, forward strand.
CGCAAGCAGCCTGATGCCAAACATCAGCGCCGCTAGGCTTACGGCAAAGCTCATCACTCCGGGCATAAGGAGCGCTTCTAGCTTAATCACGGCTCCGGTGTGTATAAAAAATATCGGCACCAAAAAACCAAAGCCGAACGACGATAGCTTCTCGATGAGGTCGTCCTTGTGAGAGAAAAAGGTCGGCAGAAACGTGCCTGCGATAAAGGCGCCGATGACGACCTCAAGCCCCAAAAGCATTACTCCCGCGCAGATTAGGCAAAACAGCGCCATCGCAAATCGCACGTCTTTTTCGTTTTTGTCGTATTTGGGCATGATGACCGTTTTTAGCGCGGGGAACCACCAAAATAAAATTTCAAGCCCTTTAAAAACCGCCAAGGCTGCCGCCGAAAAGCCCAAAAGCGCGCCGATATGAAGCGCCATCTCCACGCCGAAGCCGTTTTTAAGGTAGATGCCGCCCACCGTGAGGACGGCGATGCTGATGAGCTCGCCGATCACGCCCGCGGGCATCGCGAGATTGAGCCACGCCTGATCCTTGCCGTATTCCTTATAC
>CAURFS010000074.1:0-8449 GCA_963523845.1 uncultured Campylobacter sp.
CCTTTTTAAGGGCTTTTCCTCTGGCGAAAATAGCGAACTCGCTGCTAAACTTACGAATAATGCGAGAGATGATGAAATTTTAAAAAAGCTTCAGATCGAACATACTTTAAAGCAAGGCGTGGGCGAGCTTAGCGGCGGACAGCAGCAGCGCGTGAGCATCGCTCGCATACTTTGCAAAAAGCCGCGCATAATCTTTGCCGATGAGCCTACTGGAAATTTAGACAAGGATACCGCAAACGAGGTCATGAACGTGATTTTTGATTACGTAAAATCCAGTCGTGGCGCGCTCGTGCTCGTGACCCACGATGAGAATTTAGCGCAAAAATGCTGCAAAGTTTATCGACTAAATAACCGAAATTTAGCGCAAATATAAGCAATTAATAACCAAAAATATCTTACAATAGCCCAAATTCTTTCTAAAAGGTCATAAATGAAAATTCTACTTGACAATCACAATGAGCAGGTTGCAAGTGTCGTAAATATTTGCTGCGAGCGCATCGGTGCGGACCTAGTAGCATATAGTGCGGACGAGAGTGAATATGATTTGACGATAAAAAATTATGAAGATGGCGACGATATTTCAAAATTTGATCTTAATAAGACGCTGTTTCTGACGCCTAAGAATGTTTCGGCGCCAGGAGCGCGATACACCCTTACCAAGCCTTTTTCGCCGCTTGAGCTCATCACGTTTATCAGCGAGTTTTCGGTTCAAAATATGAGCGTGCAGGCGAAAGAAAAAATGGCGAAAGAATTTGCCGATGCAAGCTCTGTGATGAAAGAGATCGATGCGATTGACCAGGCGAATTCCGCTTCGGGCAGTAATTTTGAAGAGCTCGTGGATAGCTTTTATGACTCCGGCAAGGATATACCGCTTTCACAACTGGCAAACGATATAGCGCCCGAGATTGCAGATGATGTGCCGCTTTCGCAGTTGCTAGGTGATATGCCGCGCACGGACGAGATCGCAGATGATATTCCGCTCTCACAGCTTGCAGATGAAGCAGCTCTTGCGGACACCATCGCCGATGATACGCCGCTTAATGCCGTCGCAGAAAAGATTGCGGATAATATCGCAGATGATATGCCTCTAAACTTAGTTGCTAGCGATATCCCTGAGGATGTACCGCTAAATAGTATCGGCGCAAGCGAGTCTGCCGAAAGTAATCACGCGCTTCAAGATGAAATTCCACTCGCAAAGGATGACGCTCCTATAGCTCTAGCAGCGCTAGATGATGAAAATCCTAAGAATTTCAAAACAAATAAATCGCAAATAGAAGATGAAATTCCCGCCACACGGGCAAGCGAAACTTTACCGCTTGCGCAGCAAGATGAGCCGCAAAGAGCCGGCAGCTCTAATGAAACTGCTGTTGAAAAAAAGGCAGATGCTGCGCCTAATCTAGAGGAAGCGAAAGACTCTGCGGATGTTACGTTTAAACAGCATGAGACAGATGGCTCATTTGCTTATAAAATAGATGAAAAAAATTCTGCCTCGCAAGTAGTGCAAGATGCAGCTGGCGCGTCTGTTAACAGTGGATTTGATATGGATTTTTCTAGGCTTTTCGATAGTGCCGGCATGCCCGTGGAGGAGTTTGGCGGATATGATAATTTCGCCGCGGCTGCGTTTGCTTCCGATGAAAAAGAGGATAAAAGATCTGCGCATGATAAAAATAAAGCGGCTGTAAATTCTCAAAAAATTCAAATTTCGTCTCAATACGAGGTCGCTTCAGATACGCCGATTGCGTTGGCGGGTGCGGGCGATATACCTCGTGAAAATCTTTATAACGCCGTTCCGTTTCAAAGCATGGAATTTACTGGCGGACTTGCACAGAATACGCTTATGTCTGCTCATAATGAAGCAGGGGATTCAATTAACGCCAATTTTGCGGCTTCCGCGAATTTCGTAGCTTCTGCAAATTCTAGCAATACAGGGACTGCAAATTCCACTCCTGTGCCGAATTTTTCGGAGCTAAACTTACCGCACATATTAGATGCCTCAGATTTACCGAAGCAAAGCGAGCAAGCCAATAGCGTTGCCGGCGGGTTTGCGGACGGATTTTTGCGCGCTATGGAGGGCGATTTTGCAAACTCGTTTGCCGCAAGCTCCGCAGATAGCGAGCAATTTAAATCCGGTAAGCCCGCAAAGAGCGCCGCGCAGCAGATAAAATTTAATGCTTCAAAGCCTTCGGAGCGCACCGAATTTAAAGCGCATAAATTTGGTGCGTCCGAGCAGGTAAATGAGATGAAATTTGGCGCACAAGCTATGCCGAATGAGCTTGCCGCTTCGGCTGCGGCGGAGTTTGCCAGCCTTATGGCAAGTGAGTTAGAGCCTAGCGCCAAAAGCGAGTCGCTGCGTAACGAGCACGGTAAAAAACCGAGCGCTGAGGAGCTGAAAACCAAGTTGCGTGATGATCTAGAAGCGGGCATCGCAAACACGATCGAGAAATTTGCGGGCAGTAAGGATGCTAAAGACGCGCTGAAGGACTTTAAGATCAATATCGACATATCGTTTGGAGATAGATAGTGAAAGGCAAAATTTTGCTCGTCTCCGGTCCAAGCGGTAGCGGCAAAAGCACGCTTATAAAGCGTCTTATCACAGAATTTGGCGAGCAGATATACTTCTCGATCTCCTCTACGACGCGTGAAATGCGTGCGGGCGAAGCGGATGGTGTGAATTATCATTTCATAAGCGAGAGTGAGTTTCGCGCAGGCATTGAGCGCGGGGAGTTTTTAGAGTGGGCATTGGTCCACGGCAAATACTACGGTACTTCGCTAAAGGCCGCTACGAGCGAGCTTGAACGGGGTAAGATCGTGATTTTTGACATCGATGTGCAAGGATATGAGATCGTGCGCGGAAAAGTACCTAAAAGCGAGCTTACTAGCGTATTTATTACTACGCCGAGCTTGTCAGAGCTTAGGGATAGGTTGCGCGCTCGCGGCGATAATGATCCCACCGATATTGCTTTACGCCTGCAAAACGCGCAAGAGGAGATGGAGCGCCTAGGCGAGTATGATTATTTCATAATAAACGACCGCCTGGAAGCGGCATATGAAAATTTAAAATCGATCTATAAAACTATCAAACTAGAAACGGCGAGCCGCGACATAGGCAAGCTAATCGAAATTTGGAAAATTTAAAGGAGAAAAAATGGGTTCTATGAGTATTGGACACTGGCTGATTGTTTTGATCGTTGTTGTGTTGCTGTTCGGAGCGAAAAAAATCCCAGAGCTTGCAAAGGGTCTAGGACAGGGCATAAAGACTTTCAAAAAAGAGATGGAAGAGGACGACGAACCGCAAAAGGTCGAGAAAAAGGCGGAGGAAGAGGTCAGAGACGCCGAAATTAGCGATACTAAAAAGGCGTAAAGGATTTGAAAAATTTAGTCTTAAATGAAATTTTTAAAATTTTATCTCGCAAAGTCGTTTTAGAAAAACCCAAAGATAAAAGTTTGGCTCATTACGCCTCGCCCGAGGCTTTTGCGCTGGCTAAGGAGCTGCGAAAGGCGCCTAAGCTCATCGCCGAGGAGCTTGCGGCTAAATTTAAAGATAGCGAAATTCTAAGCGCCACGGCGGTGAACGGCTATCTAAATTTTCACCTAAAGCCCGCCGTGTTGGGCGCTCTTGCTGAAAATGCCCTTAGACTGGGCGGCGATTTTGCGAAAAACGACGCGAAGCTCGGACGAGGAATTTTACCGGCTTTGGAAAGGATTTGCGCGGGCGAGCCTGCTAGAAAAGGTTGCGCTGCAAATCTAGCTGCGAGCGGCAACGACACCGCCAAATCGCAGAATTCCGCCGCTAGCCAAAATTTTATTTCGCAGAATTCCGAGGTAGCGTCAAATTCCGTCGTAGCATCAAATTACGATGAGGCGCAGAATTCCGCCGCTATGCCGCAAAAAATTTTGCTTGAATACATCAGCGCCAATCCTACAGGTCCGCTTCATATTGGGCACGTGCGTGGCGCCGTTTATGGCGATACATTCGCGCGCATCGGAGGCTATCTGGGGCACCGCGTCGATACCGAGTACTACATCAACGACGCGGGCAATCAGATCGAGCTTTTGGGCACTTCGATCGCGCTTCGTGCGCGCGAGCTTGCGGGCGAGAACGTGAGCTACCCCGAGAAATACTACCGCGGCGAGTATATCGATGAGATCATCCCTCTTGCGCGCGCCCAATTCGGCGATGAAATTTTCCGCGACGAATCGCGCGTTTTGATCCTTGCGGAGTTTGCTAAAGATGAAGTGCTAAAGATCATCCAAAAAGATCTCGCAGATGCGGGCATCCATATCCAAAACTGGGCTAGCGAAAAGAGCCTCTACGGCGAGCTTGAGCCTACGATTAAGAAGCTTGAGCGCAGCGGCAAGATGTATGAGGCGGAGGGTAAAATTTGGATCCGTTCATCCGAGCTTGGCGACGAAAAGGATCGCGTCGTCATCCGCGAGGATGCGCGCCCGACCTATCTTGCGGGCGACATCGTCTATCACAACAACAAATTTGAGCGCGGTTACGATAGATGCATCAATATCTGGGGAGCCGATCATCACGGCTACATCGCGCGCTTAAAGGCCGCCATGCATTTTCTGGGCTACGACGAAAGCAGGCTCGAGATCATCCTAATGCAGATGGTAAATTTGCTCAAAGACGGGCAGACCTACAAGATGAGCAAGCGCGCGGGCAACGCGATCTTGATGAGCGATGTGCTCGCCGCGATCGGTAGAGACGCGATGCGATTTATCTTCATCAGCAAAAAAGGCGAGACGCCGCTTGAGTTCGACGTGGATGAGCTCGCGCGCGAAGACAGCAGCAATCCGATCTTTTACATCAACTACGCCCATGCGCGGGTCAATCAAATTTTTACCAAAGCGGGCAAGCGCGAGGCGGACGTATTGGGCGCGGACTTCTGCACGCTGGATGAAGCGGGACTCGGCCTAGCTTTTGCGGCGCTTGGCTTGAATGAAATTTTAAACGACGCTTTTAATTCGCGCGGCTTGCAGAAGCTGCCCGATTTCCTAAAGGTGCTCGCGGCGGACTTTCACAAATACTACAACGAAAACCGCGTCGTAGGCAGCGAGAACGAGGATGCGAAGCTCAAGCTGTTTGCGCTCGTGGCGCTTAGTATCCGCACGGCGTTTGCGCTGATGGGCCTAAGCGCGAAAGAGAAGATGTAGCCGCACAGGCTACATTCGCGCCGATAGCCTAAATCTCACGAACGAAATTTATGATTTAAATACAAAGCGAAATTTTTCGACGGGATTTCTGCTGCGAAATTTTATGTTTTGCTCTTTGCTTCTGGCTTTGCCACAAAATTTTACGGCGGAATTTGGGATGAAATTTTATCGCGAAATTTGATTTAAAATTCTATCGCTATGAAATTTTAAAGCTAGTTCTAAATTTACGGCTCGTAAAATTTCAATTTTAGAATTTTACGGGCTGTTTCGCGGTATTGCTGTAGCGCCTGGTGCGGTTCGTAAAATTTAAAATTTGGCTGCAAATTTACAGCTTGCGGAATTTTGAAATTTTAAAATTTTACGGCGCGGAAGCCCTGGGCAAATTTTAAAGCAGAGTTTTAAGGCGGTAAAATTTCATCCGCAAAATTTACTCGGACGGGATTTGTCTGCAAGACTGCCCCTTAAATCCGCGGCGCATCGCCGTAAAAAGGATAGATATGAGAAAGATCATCGACATAGCGGCGCTTTCGATTGCCGTTTGCGTCTTGGTTATGGTGCTTTTTTTGCCGTCACCAGTTTTATCATTTAAATGCTACCGCGGCGATGGCATGGGCTGCGCGCAGCTGGGGCGCGACAAGCTCTCCAGTGGAGATTACGACGGCGCGAAGCTTGCTCTTGCTAAGGCTTGCGAGGCGGGCGAAAAAGATAGCTGCTTTGATTTGGGAGCCCTATACGACGGCGAGGGTAATGCGACGCAGGCAGGCGTATTCTATGACGCAGCCTGCGATAAAAACGTCGCCGTAGCCTGCCACAAGCTAGGCAACCTATATCAGCGAGGGCGCCTGAGTAGGGACTTCGTTGCTGCCGCGCAGCGCTACGCCAAGGCCTGCGATTTAGGCTATGCCAAGAGCTGCCACAATGCGGGCGTGGTCTATTTCACGGGCGGTTTTGGGCTTGCGGCGGATCCGGTAAAGGCGACGAGCTTTTTCGAGCGAGGCTGTGACGGCGGGCCGAGGGACAGCTGCCATAATGCCGGCGTTGCGTATGATAAAGGCCTCGGCGTGCCGCCGGATCGCGACAAGGCGGTGAAATTCTACACCAAATCCTGTGAAATGGGCTACGGCGATGCTTGTAATAATTTAGGCTATTTGTATCTGAGCGAGGGGGATTTGCGCGGATTTTCCAAGGGACTCGGATGCGTCAAAAAGGGCTGCGACGCGGGCAATAAAAAATCCTGCGAGTTCTACGAGTTACTAAAAGATAAAATTTTAGAGGAGCATGGTGGCTAGTAGCCCAGTACGCGTTTGCCTGTTTGTACTGCTTACCGTGCACGCCATCTGTTTTCGCTGCTCGCCGTGCGCCGTCCGTCGCGAGATTTCTGTTTTGTGCTGTTCGCCGTATGCTGTTTGTTTTGCACTGCACATGCCTTGCGCCGCCTGTTTGCACTGCTCGTCACGCGGTATTCGTTTTGCGACGGCTTCCGCGATACTACCGCCGCAGGATTTGTGAGCTTTTATAGCGCGCGGACAATCTGAGAGCGTGGCTAAATCAGCGCACGTCCGAGTAGATCGCTGCCGTGGCGTAAATTTCATAAATTTAATCCGCCGAATAAATTTACTCGCGCCGCCGTATCTTTGCAGCGTAAATTTTGCTAAAATTCGCTCCGAGCGCGAAATCCGCCGCGCAAATTTAGAAAAAGGCAAAATTTGAACATAAACGAAGCGATAGTTGCCACCGCCAAAAAGCAAAAAGAGTGCAGGCGCGCGTTTGCAAAGTATCTGTTTTTGGGGATTTTATTTATAATTATACTGCCCGTGGGCGGCGGATTTGCCGTAGGGCATCTTTTTGAAAATCGCCTTGCACCGCTATTTTTCATCATTATCTATATTCCGTTTTTTCAAGCCGCGTTAATGGCTAACGCGAGCCGAGTGACCAGCGAGCTGGGGGATTACAAAGCGTTTTATAAAGACGTTTTCGTCCGTGCCGCTATTCGGAGCACAGATCCAAATTTTAACTATGATCCGTTTGCCGGCATCAGCCGTAAGGAATTTCGCAAAATCGGCATTTATTCGCCCGATGAGTTTCGCGCCGAAGACCAAATCAGCGGCATTTATAACGGCGTCAAATTTAACCTCAGCGAAGCGATCCGCATCCCAAACGGCGCGATGCTGGAAATTGGCGACTCGGCGGCGCTATATTTGCTATCCGCGATAGTTTTTGCTTGGTCGACGATGAAGGATATGCAGGCGTTCAGCGGCTCGGTTTTGGTATGCGAGTTCTACAAGAAATTTAGCGGGCAAACGATAGTCGCGAGTCGCACGCTAAACACCAGATTTTTAGGCGAAAAAGAGCAGATGGACGACATGTTTTTTAGCAAAGAATTTAGGGTCTTTGCGGATGATAAAGTAGGGGCACGGTATCTTTTGACGCCCGCGTTTATGCAGCGCCTGCGAGAGCTAAAGGAAAAATTCGCGGGAAAAATGGGGCTGAGCGCTGCCTTTATGGACGATAAGCTTTATATATTTTTAAACGGAGCGAAAAATAAGTTTGAAACAACGCTCTTTTCGCCGCCGCCGAGCTTAGAGGACGCCGCTGAAATCAAAAATGAAATTTTAGAGCTTTTATCTATCATAGACGAGCTAAATTTGAACCCGGATTTAAGCGAAGCGGCGATTTTGGCTGATTAACGCGCGCTGCTTTTGGCGGATAAAATCCGCTTGTGTTGCGACAGGGCGCATTACTTGTCGCCTATCGAAATACATTGCGGCTCGAGCGCTATTTCTCCACCAGCTAAAATGTGCTACGCTTTGGTCGTATCCTTCCACTGCCTATCGAGATGCGCTAAAGCCTGGATTGCTTCTATGCTACTTACCTAGATGCGCTGATCGGATCGCTCATTTTTGCTACCGGCGGGGGCGTGCTTAAGTAGCTCCTATTCTCGAGCGAATAATCTGCAAAATTTTTCCCAGTCGTGCAGATAGACGAGCCTGTGCTCTTTGCCATTTTCGTCTATATAGATGCCTTGCGTCGAGCATAGGCTCATCTTTTGCCAGTAGTCGAAAAACGGCAGTGCCTCGATGTCATCTTGCAGTACACCTCGCATCATGCCGTTATCGTAAATTTTTAAATCATAATAAGTCATTTCCATTTTTAACCTTTCTAAATTTTATATCTACGAAATTCTGCCGCGATAAAATTCTACTTTCTTAAAATTTTACTGAGATAAAATTCTGTAAGCTGGATTTAGAATTTTAAAACTCCATGCGCCACGAAATTTGCTGTAAAT
>CAURFS010000075.1:0-8403 GCA_963523845.1 uncultured Campylobacter sp.
CGCTAGTTTATCCGTGTCCGAATAAAATTTAAAATTCCGCGTAGCAAAAATTCAGCCCGCGCACCGCAATAAGGCTAAATTTAAATTTAGCCTTGACGACGAGAAGGCATCGTGCTTTAAATTTAAAATCCACGTAAAATCTTGAATGAAATTTTGATACAAAAAAGCGGCTAAATTTTAAAATTTTATAAAATTTAGCCGCGAGCAAAGAGTCTTTTTATCTTTCGTAGAAGCCCGCGAGAATCTTTTTTGAGCTTATTCTATTATTGGAATCTTCTTTGCCGTCTTGGGTAAATTTGAATTTATTAGACAGACTTACGCTATTGTCGGCATTTACTACAAAATTTAACTCAATCGTGGAGGATGATAGCTTTGCCGCTTTTCCTAGCTGCGCTTTTTCTTGTTCGGGCGTTAGCTGAGACAAATAAACGGCTTCTTTCAAAAACATCGTAATCTCACCCATAGAATTTGTTTTGTTAATTCTAGAATCGCCAGGCTTTAGTATTTCATCTTTTAACTTATCGTCACAATCAACTAGCATTTTTTGATCGTCATAATCTATTTTCCCTTTAGTCTTGAGCGTTTCTTGAAATTTCGCATTGTTTATTTTGCAATGCTCGTTCGCTATCTTAAGCAGATCTTGCTTATCATAAGTCTTTCCTCCATAAAAGATCATGGCGCTATCTAAAATACGGCTCAACATATCTTGCTCGCGCTTTTTATTTGATTCTATAATATTTGCCAGTACTTTCTCCATATCCAGGTCGCAAACCATTTTGACCGTCTTTAATCCGCCGTTTTCCTCTCTGCTCCACGTGATATTTTTACACATTTTCGAGCCCTCGATCGCCGTGCCGATACTCATAGACTTAAAATCGGGCAGAGTGTAGTTTTTCACGAGCTCTACTTCGTCTGCGCCGCATCCTGTTAAAATCAACGTCGCAAGCGCGACACCTAGTGCATATTTCATCTTCGCTCCTTTGAGATAAATTTTAAAAATAATGCTATCCCCCCCCCCTGCTTAAAAACGGGTAAATTTAGAGCCTAAATTTTAAAATTTCGCCACCAAAATTCCGTTCTCTCAATCCGCGAAATTCCGCCCGCGAAATTCCGCGCGCCGCAATTTTGCCGCGATAAATTTGCGGTAAAATTCCAAGATAGCCCGTCCGCATAGCATCGCCTAAATCCCCGCGCAGTTTCGCGCACGAAGGCGGTAAAATTTAGAAATTTTAACCAAACTTTCGCTATCATCACGGCTTAAATTTCACCCAAAGGAAACCGATGTTTGAATGGATCGCCTCACCCGAGGCATGGATCAGCCTGGCGACGCTCACGGGGCTTGAGATCGTGCTTGGTATCGACAATATCATCTTTATCGCGATTTTATGCGGCCGCCTGCCCGAGGCGCAGCGCGGACGCGCCCGTATAATGGGGCTCGCGCTTGCGATGTTCACGCGCATACTGCTGCTTCTTAGCCTAAGCTGGATCATGGGGCTAACTAAGCCGCTATTTAGCGTGCTTGCGCGCGATTTTAGCGGACGCGATCTCGTGCTGATCGGCGGTGGATTATTTCTGCTCGTCAAATCCACGCTCGAGATCCACTCCAGCGCCACGGGCGAGGCACACGAGCGCAGCGCTAGCAGCGGCAAGGCAAGCTTCGGCGGCACGCTCGTGCAGATCGCCGTTTTGGACATCATCTTTTCGCTCGACAGCGTCATCACCGCCGTGGGCATGGCGCAGCACCTGCCCGTGATGATCCTCGCAGTCATCATCGCCGTGGGCGTGATGATGCTCGCTAGCGGCGCGATCGCGCGCTTCGTGGACACAAACCCGACGATCAAAATTTTAGCACTTGCGTTTTTGATCCTAGTGGGCGTCTCGCTGATCGCAGACGGCCTGGGCTTTCACATACCTAAGGGCTACATCTACTTCTCGATGGCGTTTTCACTGCTTGTTGAGCTCATCAATATCCAGGTCCGCAAAAAATCCGCCGCGAAATAGGAGGAACGGAATTTTGCGAGATCTCAAAGGCGCGCATGGGCTTTGCTAAATTTTTTCGCCGCGACGTATCAAGCTTGCTCGCGGCACGGCCAGGGATTTAAAGCTAGAGCTCGCGGCTGCAGACACGGCGAAATTTAGCTTTACGCTGGAGCGCTTGCGCTTTGCGGGGAATTTGGACTTAAAGCGCGACGGACTTTATCTTCTGATACGCGAGGGCGACGAGCTGGCGGTGATATACGAGGCTTCAAGCTTAAATTCCGACCACAAAGCTTTGAGAGGCTTAAATTCCAGCCGCAGCGCTTTAAGCGGCGCCGATTTAAGCGGCGAAAACTCCGCGCCGCGCTCTAGCTGCGAAACTCCAAATAGCAAAAATTCCACCGCCGCAAATTTAGACTGCGATGCACATAGCGATACCGCGGCAAGTGCATGTCAAAATTCTGCGGTATCTGAATTATCAAACAAAGATCGCAGTGGTATAAATTCCGCCGCTTTGGGTTTTATCCGCAAAGATTTAAGCGGCCCCCTCTCTTTAAATTCTACTCGCGAGAGCCGTGGCGACGCTTTGGCAAACCCCGCCGCTTCCGCCCTTCCGATAGATTTTGTTAATCTAAGCCTGGGCGCGCAGCGCTGGAAGGACGCCGGTAGCACGGCACTCGCCGCGATATTCGCAGCCTTCGGCGTAGTGCTAGCCGCGATGAGCATCTACTGCATAATCTTTATTTTTGAAAAGAGCGATCCTGCGGTGGCGATAGCCCTACCCGTCCTCGCGCCTTTTGCGTATTGCAGCTTTAAGTTTATGCGAAAGGATTGGCGCGCCGCAAAGTTTGGGCGCATATTTGCAGCGCTTCCGCACTCCAAAGAGCCCAAGCGAAGCGGCGAAGCGGAGGACTATGCTAGCAGCGTGCGCGTACTGCAAAGCGGCGACGTTTATTACTATGGCTTCGCGCTAGACGGGCTGTATTTATCGGGCGACAGCAAGCGGCGTATTGTCTCTGACGCGCTACGCGTGGATCAAAATTTAGCGGAGCTTGCGGACGGCGAAAATTGCATGAAATTTAAGAATTTAGACGCAGAAAATTCCGCAAATTCTGCGAGCATCAAGAATTTTGCGAAATCAGCGAATTCCGCAAGCTCTGTAAATTCTACTAACGCAGCAAATTATATAAATTCCACCCGCTCCGCCGAAACCGCGGCATCCGTCAAGGCAAAGGACGCCCCTCAGAGCTTCGAGCTGCAAAACGGCGATATTCTCCGCGCTCGCTACAAAGACTACCGCGTAAGCGGGCTTTGGAATCAAAGCCGCGGCATGAAGCTCGGCGATACGCGCAGCGGACTTCGGCGCGTAGTGGATTTTATCGTGAGCGTGGCGCTACAAATAGGTCTGCGTCTAGGCGGCGCGCTCGTGCTGACGCGGCTCGGCGATCACATCGGCGGCTCCTTCGGCAACGCCCTAAACTTCATCGGATTTTTGCTGCTGCTTAGCCTTATGCTTTGAAAGGCGAATTTCAAGCGACAACCTCGCGGAATTTTGCAACTTCAAGGAATTTCAAATTTCGCAATTTCGCAGAATTCCGCAGCGAGCGGATTTGGATTTTAAATTTCAAGGCTTTGGGATCGTAAATTTAAAAGCGCAGCAAAATTTCAAATTTCAGGCGCGTAAGGTTTCGGTCGCGAAATTTTAAAATTCTAAATGTTAAAGCGTAGAATTTCAAGGCACGAAATTTTAATTTCAGAATTTTAAATTTTGCGGTGCAGAATTCCTCGGTGTGGATTAAAATTTTAAATTTCAAAACGCGCGGAATTTTAAGGTGCGTGAAATTCCAAGCACGAAACCCAAAAGCAAAATTTTAAAATTTCAAATTTCAAAGCGCGCAGAGCTGCTGTAGTATGTGGAGCCGCAGCACGGAGCGTGAAACTATAGTGCGCGAGGCTGTGACACGCAAAGCTGCAGCGAGCCGCCCGTCCGCTAGCTCCAAATTCTTTCGTTTAGTTTTAGGTTTTTTACGATCGCTAAAAAGTGCGAAAGCTCGCGCTTGATTAGCGCGGCAGGGTCGCGGCGTAGCACGCTTTCGTCGATGTCGGGCTCGAAATTGTCGCGCCCCGTATTTACGAAAATATAAATTTTGCTATCTGCGAAGCTAAGGCTAACGGGCGCGGCCACGGCGCCTGCGAAGCGCAAGAGCCTCCGCATAAAGGCGGGCGTTAAAATATACATCGCGCCCGCCGCGTCCTCGCAATACACGGCAAAGGCGGCGTTAAACTCCGCATCGTCCATATCGATCTTTTTTAGCCCGAGGGTGTTCGGCGCGCCGGCGCAAGCGGGAAAGATCATGGTTTTGGCGCTTATGCGTTTGTGAAATTCCGCGTAGAAAAAGGTGCCAAGGATTTCACTTTCCAAAATTCTATTAAACAATTTCACATCGCAAAATGCAAACCTCACGCCGTCATAAACGCCCGAGACCCTGTCGTTGCCGCCTAGGTATCTGTCTAGTCGAAAAAAGAGCCCGGAGAGCTTGAGTTTAGCAGGATCGATATCGCCTGAAATTTCATATCGATAGCCGAACGCCTTAAAATAGGGCATTAGATAGTGCTCTTTAAAAGCGCGCCGAAATTTTACCGAATAGTCTTGCTTAAAGTCTCTAAACAATACAAACAAGCTCGAAGCGGCCAAGATTAAAGTTATAATCGCGAGTAAGATATATTTGGAAGTCGTGGGGCGATTTTGTAAATCATCTAGAAATAGGCAAATTATAAAAAGACCCGCGGCTTGGATTATCGTAGCTTTTATGGAGGCTTGATCGCACAAAACGGCTACTATAAGAACAACCGCGAATAATCCGATAAACGGCAACAAATCCGCCATGCCTCCTCCGTCGCGTAGCTTGTATAACAAAAACACGCCGTAGCCGAGCATGCACGCCGCCGCGAAGATCGTATTTCTTTTCGCCTTATACAAAAGCCCCAGTCTGATCTGCTCCAGCTCGCTCGCGCTCAATCGCCCCTCCTAAAATTTAAATCCGATTATGACGCTTGCGGGCTTTAAATTTGCTTACGAACGGCGCCGAAATTTTAAAATTTAGACTTGGATAAATTTGCGATTAAATTTTAGCGGCGGATCGTCTAAATGGAGCAAAGGCAGGATTTTGGTAGAAATTTAAGCGGCACGAAATTTTAAAAATTCCGTGTCGTAAGAGAGATAAAATTTTACGAGCGCGCTTTAAATTCGCTATAAAATTTCACTGCGCCGAGCCGTAAAATTTTGCGAAATAAACGCCGCAGATTATGCTGCGAAATTTAGGGCACCCGAGCGAACGCCGATAAATTTACGAACGCTCGCGCCGCAAAAAGCGCCGCGCGGACGCCGCTAGCAAAATTTAAATTTTTCTATAAGGCGCTTGACCTACTTCGTAGAAGTTATTGCCCTCGCTGTCGATCGCTACGATAGCTGGGAAATCCTCGACGGTAAGTCGCGCGACCGCCTCGGGGCCGAGCTCTGGATAGGCCAGCACTTCATATTTTTTGATACTTTGGCTGATTAGCGCGCCCGCGCCGCCGATAGCGACCATATAGACGCAGCCTGATTTTTTCATCGCCTCGACGACGGCGTCGCTGCGGTAGCCCTTGCCGATCATGCCGTTGATGCCTACCTCGTTTATCATCGTCGGAGTGTATTTATCCATGCGTCCGCTAGTCGTTGGTCCTGCAGCGCCTATAGCCTGACCAGGTTTGGCAGGGGTCGGTCCCAGATAATATATCGTCTCGCCGGCTAAGGTTACGGGTAGCTTCTCGCCGCGAGCGAGAGTTTCGGTTAGAGCCTTGTGCGCTGCGTCACGGGCTGCGATGATGGTGCCGCTGATTAGGACGTTATCGCCCGCCTTTAGGCTTTTTACTACGCTTTTATCGAAAGGTGCGGTAATTCTTTTAACTTCTGACATGATTTCCTCCTTATAGTTCAGCGTCGGCATGGCGAGCCGCGTGGCAGTTGATATTAACGGCGACCGGAAGCCCCGCTATGTGGGTCGGATACCACTCTACATTTACTTTAACGGCGGTATTTATGCCGCCCAAACCCTGCGGACCAACGCCCGTAGCGCGCGCCATCTCCAGCAGTTCATCCTCTAGCTTGGCATAGCGCTCGTCGGGATTTCTGCTGTCGATCGAGCGAACCGCGGCTTGCTTGGCCAAAAGCGCCGCCTTATCCATCGTGCCGCCGATACCGACGCCTACGACCATGGGAGGGCAAGCGTTAGGACCTGCGTATTTAACCGCCTCTAAAAATACTTTTTTTACCCCCTCGATGCCGTCTGCAGGAACGAGCATTTTTAACACCGATTTGTTTTCGCTGCCAAAGCCCTTTGGGGCTACTTTGATCTTAAGTTTGTCGCCGGGGACGATGCGGGTATTGATGACCGCGGGGGTATTGTTCGTGGTGTTTTTACGCTCAAAAAGCGGCTCTGCGACCACGGATTTGCGCAGATAGCCGCCTACGTAGCCGTCCGCGACGCCTGCGTTGATAGCATCCTCTAAATATCCGCCCTCGATATGCACGTCCTGACCGAGTTCGACAAAAACCACTGTCATACCGGTATCTTGGCAGATCGGCGCGACCTCTTTCGCCGCCAAATCGGCATTTTGTAAGAGCTTGCCTAAGATATCTTTGCCGATAGGCGAAGTCTCGTTCTCGCGCGCTTTCTCAAATGCCGCGCGCATATCTGGCGTGACGTGATAACAGGCTTTTTTGCAAAGCTCGCTGACTACTTTGGTAATTTCATCCGCTTGGATCGTTTTCATGATCTCTCCTTGTATTGAAATTTTAATGGATTATATTCCGTTAAACTAAAAACTTAGTTTAAAATTTTATCTTCATTTAATAAATTTTAACAAAAGGCTAGAAAATAAGCGGTTTTTAATCTTTTTATAATAAAATACCGCTTTCTGAATTATCAAATACTAAAAATTTTGCGAAGAAATTTTAAAATCAAGGAAACCTATGAAAAAGAAAACTCTTGTGCTGCTCGTGGGCGCTTGTGTGCTTATAGGAATGATACTTTCTCTTGGGATTGCGGAGATGGTTCACCTTACGGGCACCGATAAATTCTGCGTATCCTGTCATACGATGCAGCCGATGGCAAACGCATTTCACAACGATGTTCACGGCGGCAATAACCCGCAAGGCTTCAAGGCCGATTGCGTCGCCTGTCACGTCTCTCATGAAAATACCTTTATGTATCTTTGGACTAAAGCTCTAACCTCCGCAAATGATGTCTACAAGACAGTCTTTACCGATGCCGATAAGATCGACTGGCAAGAAAAACGCAAAGAGCGAAATCATTTCGTTTATGAAAGCGGCTGCCTAAGCTGCCACCGAAATTTAAAAGAGCAGAATAACCAAGTAAATAAAGCCTGGCTCGCGCATAGGGATTATTTCGCGGGCATTACCGGCAAAACCTGCGTGCAGTGCCACGAAAACGTCGGTCACAAAAATATGGGTATAGAGATTACCAAATATTGGGATAAATACAACCGAGAAAATAACAAAACCAAGTAAAGGAGAAGCAATGCTAAAAAAAGTCGCTATTTTAATAGCCTGTATCGCATCGTTTGCATTCGCAGAAATGCCCGCGCAGCATGCGAATATGTCCGCGTCGGACGCGAACGTAAGCAATTCCGTAAACGTTAGTCTTACGAAGAATTTAAAGGTAAATAGGCAGCTTACGCCGCTAGCTAGACGCTGCGTCGAGTGCCATGCCGAAAAAACTCCGGGCGTCGTTGCAGATTGGAAGATGAGCCGCCACGCTCACGTAGGCGTTAGCTGTACCGACTGCCACTCACAGCCAGCAGATAGCCCTATGGCCGCTAAAGAACCGCATCCGAAAGACACCGACAATCATATTTCGGTGCTAGTTAGCCCAAAAACCTGTGCCAAATGCCACAGCAACGAGGTTAAAGAGTTTGAAAACAGCGGACACACAAGAGGCGCTATGCAGATGCAAGCCAACAAAGGAATGGTTGATCTAATGTATCACTACGAAGGACGTGATATCCCTGATCTTACACACGCGCCTGATATTACCGGTTGCTCTCAATGCCACGGCAGCGTCATCAAAATGGACGAGAACAATAAGCCTACCAAAGAGACCTGGCCTATATACGGCATCGGTACGGTTTACCCTGACGGTGGCGTGGGCGGATGTAAATCATGCCACTCGGGTCATAAATTTTCGATCGCGGAAGCTCGTAAGCCTGCTGCATGCGCATCTTGCCACCTAGGACCTGATCATCCGGATATCGAAATTTACAATAACTCAATGCACGGACACGTATTTAACGCTGAAGGCAATGAGTGGAAATTTGACAGCGCTCCTGGTACTTGGGCAGTTCCTGATTACCGCGCTCCTACAT
>CAURFS010000076.1:0-8379 GCA_963523845.1 uncultured Campylobacter sp.
GCGCTCACCCTCGCCTAAAATCCCCATATAGCCGCCCAGACACGCGCCGCAGGTCGGGTTGCTCACGACGGCGCCTGCGTCGATGAAAATTTCGATCAGTCCCTCGCGCTCGGCTTGACGGGCGATCTTCTGCGTCGCAGGCGTGATGATGAGGCGGGTTTTGCGCGCGACCTTGCGACCTTTTAAAATTTGCGCGGCGATCCGCAGATCGGAGAGCCTGCCGTTGGTGCAGCTGCCGATAAAGACCTGATCGACGGCGATATCGTCGCGCACCGCCTCGCGCACGCTCTTACCGTTGCTAGGCAGGAACGGATACGCGATCACCGGATCGAGCCTGCTCACGTCGATTTCTAAAATTTGCTCATAGTTCGCGCCCTCGTCGGAGTAGTGAAATTTCGGCTCGGCGCGCAAGCTTTTATCCGCCAAAAATTCCTTCGTGATCTCATCGACCGCGACGATACCGCTCTTGCCGCCCGCTTCGATCGCCATATTACAAAGCGAAAATCTGCTATCCATATCCAAATACTCCAGCGCGTCGCCGCAGAACTCCAAAGCCTTATAGCGCGCGCCGTCCACGCCGATGAGGCGGATTACTTCCAGGATCAGATCCTTGCCGTAGATATGCGGCGCGGGATTGCCGTGAAAGATCACTTTGATCGTAGGCGGTACTTTGAACCAATTCTTGCCCGTTATCATCGCAAAAGCAAGATCCGTGCTGCCCATACCGGTCGCAAATGCCCCAAGTGCGCCGTGAGTACAGGTGTGGCTGTCCGCGCCGATGATGACGTCGCCGGGCACTACGAGCCCCTTTTCAGGCATCAGCGCATGCTCGATACCCATATCTTTTTCGTCGAAATAGTTTTTCAAATCGTGCTTGTAAGCAAACTCGCGTGAAATTTTAGCTTGGTTTGCGCTTAAAATATCCTTCGTAGGGATGTAGTGATCCATCACGATCGCAAAGCCGTCCGGGTTGGCGAGCTTTTTCGCGCCGCTAAGCTCGAACTGCTTGATCGAAATCGGCGTCGTGATGTCGTTGCCGATGACCATATCGATGGCGCTTTCGATGATCTGTCCCGCAAAAACCGCCTCGCCTGCGTGCTCGCTAAAAATTTTCTCCGTGATCGTTTGCTTCATAAAATCTCCTTCGTATCGGTTAAATTTGCGCGATTTTAGCTAAAAAATCATAAATTTTTGCAATTTTATGTATAATTGAGCCGCAAGGAGCGAGACGATGGAAATTTTAGATATTTTTGCAAACCGCAGAAGTGTAAGAAAATACGCGCAGGGGCCGCTTGAGGATGAGGCACTGGATAAAATTTTAAAAGCGGGCCTGCTTGCGCCGTCGGGGCATGCACGCCGCCCGTGGGAGTTCATCCTCGTGCGCGACAAACAGATGCTTGAGCGGCTAAGCGGATGTCGCAGCAGCGGAGCGAATATGCTAAAACAGGTCGCGGCCGCGATCGTCGTGATCGCAGATGAGCAGAAGCAGGACGTCTGGATTGAGGACTGCTCGGTAGCGCTAGGCTACATGCACCTTGCCGCAAGCGCGCTAAATCTCGGCAGCTGTTGGGTGCAGGTAAGGCTGCGCGCCGCCGCGGACGGACGCAGCTGCGAGGAGTTTTTGCGCGAGGCGCTGGGCTTTCCGCCAAATTTCAAAGCAGAAGCGATACTAGCCCTCGGCGTACCGCAGCGCAGCCCGAGCCCGCACGATCTACAGAAGCTAAATTTGGCCAAAATCCACAAAGAGAAATTTTAACGCGTATGAAGTATCAAAACTTAATTCAAATTTGCGAGTATCTACGCGCCAAACGCTTCCTTTCACACATTAAGCGCGTAGGAGATAACCTTTTTAAAGTCTGCTTTGACGGCAACGAGACGCTGTTTTTCGATATGAATAAATCAGGCTGCAATATCCACGAAAATGACGCTTTTACCGAAGGTAAGGTTTACGCGGCGCCCTTTGATGTGCTACTTGCCAAGCGCTTTGTAAAATCGCGCATCACCTCCGTTAGCGTGCCAGAAAATAATAGAATTCTATGCCTTAGCGTAAGCCAAAACGCAAGCTACAAAACCCAAAGCTCAAATATCTACTTCGAATTTACCGGGCGTTTTACAAACGTAATAATCACCGACGAAAATGATGTGATTTTAGAGGCACTGCGGCACTTCGAGACGGAATTTAGGCAGATCAAGGTAGGAAGAAAGCTCCGCCACCTACCGCCTGCAAATATTAAAGAAGCCCCCGTGCCAAAAATTTCGGACTTTAGAGCATTTTTTCGCGCGGAATTTAACGCGCTAAATGCGGATCGCTTAAACTCGCTCAAATCCGCAAAAATCACGGCGCTAAATAAAAAGCTAGACTCGGTGCGTGAGGCTTTAGGCTCTTTGCAAAGCAGCACCGAACTACTGCGAAGCGCCGAGCTTTTAGGTGCGAAAGCTGCCTTGCTAAAGGAAAATATCTATAAAATTCCAACCAGCGCGCGAGAATTTACGCTGCAAAAAGAAGACGCCGAAGCGGTAGAATTTAAACTGCAAAAGCCTGCAAGCGCCGCTTTGGGCGAGCTTTACTCCGAGGCAAAGCGTCTGCGCCAAAAGGCTGCTAATATCCATATCGAAGAGCAAAATTTAAAGGAGAAACTCGCGTTTTATGAGAATTTAAAATCGCTCGTCCTTGCCGCACAGGACGCACACGAGATCGAAATTCTAATACCCAAGCGCACGCAAATTAGGCAAAAAAGCAAGGAAAAAAATAGCGAATATGTAGCGAGCTTTTATCTCGGGGATTTTAAAATCAGCGTCGGTAAAAACGAAAAAGGCAATGAGTTCTTACTAAAAAATAGCTCTAAATCCGACTATTGGTTTCATCTTAAGGACATTCCAAGCGCACACGTCATCGTAAAGACAAATAAACAAAGTCTAAGCGAAGAGGTGATCGAATTCGCCGCTAAAATTTGCGTGAGCTTCAGTGCAAGCGGCAGCGGAAAATATCTCGTCGATTACACTAAACGTCAAAATGTCAAAATCAACGAAGGTGCTTTCGTAAACTACGTAAATTTTAAAACAATCAGCGTTTTAAAGCCGTAATAAGCGAGCTTGCAGTATAATTGTTCAAAATAAATTCCAAGGAAATTCTATGAAGCAAAGAATAATCACGGCAAGCATTTTACTCGCCGTATTTTTGGCTCTAATTCTCATAAACGCCAGGTGGTTAAATTTCGCCGTATTTGCGCTGATACTCGTGCTGGCGTTTTTTGAAAGCCTCAAGTTATGGGGTCTGGAGGAAACTAGCAAAAAGTGGCTCGCGCTGGCGATCGCGTTTTTTGCGCTGCTACCATTTACGCAGACCGATGAGCCATTCGTCTCAGCGCTAAAAGTTAGCATCCTGATGATCCTATGCGTCGCCTCTGTCGTAGCCTTTACCAAAGGCCCTAGCCTAAAGATCACGCTTCCTTTTATCTATCCCGTTGCGCCGATATTTTTTATGTGGGCGGCTTACGATGATTTCGGGGAAGTTTTTCACTTCGTTTGGCTGATCTTTATTATCGTAGCTAGCGATAGCGGCGCATATTTTATCGGAAGAGCTTTTGGCAAAACTCCGCTAAGCGCTAGCTCGCCGAATAAAACCGTAGAAGGTGTGCTAGGTGGTCTTGCGCTCGCGCTTATCGTTAGCCTCATTTATGCGCGCATCTTTACCAATATGCCGCCGCTTGAAATTTTAGGAAAGACCATCATCATAGCAATTTTTGGCGTGTTCGGCGATCTGTTTGAGAGCTACCTAAAGCGCGCGGCGGGTCTTAAAGATAGCGGCGCGCTCTTTCCGGGGCACGGCGGGATCTTAGACCGCATCGACGGCTATATGTTCGGCGCGATTGCGATGGCGATAGTCTATTCATGGTAGTTTTAGGCTCCACGGGCTCTATCGGCACAAACACCCTAGACGTAGCCGCGCGCAGCGGCAGTATGATCGAAGCGCTTAGCTGCGGGCGTAATATCAAGCTTTTAAACGAACAGATCGCAAAATTTCACCCAAAGCTCGTCTGTATCGCGGACGCGCAGCAAAAAAGCGAGGTAGATCACGAGCGCGTATTTTGCGGTGCGGATGGAATTTTACAGATGCTTGCGGAGTGCAAAAGCACGACGGTCGTAAACGCTCTCGTAGGCTTTGCGGGCATGATGCCGAGTCTAAAAACCCAAGAGCTCGGAAAGAGGTTGTGCCTCGCCAATAAAGAAAGCCTCGTCGTCGGCGGGAAATTTCTGCAAACGGATAAAATTTACCCGATCGACAGCGAACATTTCGGACTGAAATTTTTACTTAGCAATGCCAAAATCCCCGTTTCGCGCCTAATCATCACGGCTAGCGGCGGCGCGTTTTACGACGTTCCGCTAACGCAGCTGGGTTCGCTCACGCCGCAAAACGCCCTCAAGCACCCCAACTGGAAGATGGGCGCAAAGATCACGATCGACAGCGCCACAATGGCAAATAAGCTCTTTGAGGTGATCGAGGCGTTTTGGCTCTACGGTACGCGCGAGATCGATGCGCTTATCGAGCGCACCTCGCAGATCCACGCGCTAGTCGAATTCGCAGACGGCTCCACGACGGCGCATATTAGCAGGGCCGATATGCGCCTAGCCATTGCGCACGCGATGTTTAGCGGAGACGTACGGGAGCAGATCACCGCGCCCGTAGATCTGTGCTCGCTACGACCGATAGAATTTAAGCCGATCGACGAGATGAAATTTCAAATTTTTACCCTCAAAGACGCGCTGTTAGCAAACCCCGATCTCGGCGTCGTCATTAACGCCGCGAACGAAGCGGGCGTAAATGCGTTTTTGCAGCAGCGGTGCCGCTTCACCGACATTGCGCGCGTCGTGCTAAAGTGCGCGGAGAAATTTAACTCGCCTAGCGTGACGGATGCAGACGCGCTTGCGGCGGTGGATGCGAGCGTGCGAGCGTATGCAAACGAACTGCTGAAATTTAACGGAGAGCTTTAAGCCTAGCTTTGCCTGCTTAAATTTAGAGTTTAAATTTGAGCTATCTTGCCGCAAGCGGTGAAATTTAGGATCGAAAATTGTTAGACGTACAAACTATCGTAAATTTGGAAAAAGAGCGCCGCAAGCTGCTGCAAAGCCGCATAAAATGGAAAATAATAAGCCTGCTTAAAGCCTGTGCGATATTTATCCCTGCGGTTTTCCTAATGAGGTATATGGCTAGCGAAGAGGGTACGCCTTTGGGGATGCCGTATCTTTTATTTGGTCTGGGCATAGCGCTATATTTTACTTATAAGCTATTTTACGAAAAAACCTACAAAGTCAAAACGCGAGAATTCGCGCTACAATACAAAGCCCTCTACATAGCACCCTACGTCGAAAGTCTAGGATACAAATACAACAGATTCGGCGCCGTAACTCAAGAGCAAGATATTCTGCAAAGCGGGCTTTTTAATCAATATGCAAATTCTGGCGGAGATGATTTGATATACGGAAACATAGACGGTGTGGACTTCAGCTTTTGCGATATTTGGATGTCTAAAGAGACTATAGATGATAGTTTTTTCACTTTGACTTATGAAAAGAAGGAAATGGAGATATTTCAAGGTCTTTTTTTCGCAGCCGATTTTCATAAAAAGATTAGATCCGACATTTTTATTCTTCCAAGAAAAATAAAGCTACTGCACGGCGTCTTGGAAAACGGTGCAAAATCTTGCAATATGGATAACACGAAATTTAACAGATCTTTTGCGGTATATACAAAAGATGCGGTCGCCGCAGCGTATGTACTCACGCCCGTGCTGATGGAGAAAATTTTATTTTTGAAAACGCTTGCGAAATCGGAGATCGCGCTTAGCTTCAGAAAAAGTAAAATTTATATAAAAATACCTCGTCTATACGATAGCTTTGAGCCCGATCTAAATAGACCGATACGCGGTGATAAGCTCGCGAGCAAGATACAAATCGATCTGGACGCGATGCTGCAAATCGTAAAAATTCTAAGGCTGAATGAAAAAATTTGGACGTCTTAGCCGGGCGCGAGGCGGAGCGAGGCAAGCGGGTGAAATATGACATGGTAAAGCAAGGCGGATAGATGAAACGAGGCGGGGTGAAGCAAAGCGACTATATAAAACAAAGCGGAGCAGAATAAGGTGGAGCGAAACACGCGAGCGTCGTGCAAGCGCGATAAATTTCACGCGGGATTGCGAATTTTAGTAGCGGGATAAAATTCCGCGTGGGATTGCGAATTTTAGTAGCGCGATGAAATTCCGCGCGGGGTTTCGGCAAGATGATGAAATTTCGCGTAGAATTCGACGGGGTTTTACGTCACGGCGAAATCTTGGTATAGAATTTCGGCAGAATTTTACGAAAAATTAAAATTTGCTTGCTATTGAGAGATTTTTTTGATATACTGCCGTTTTTTTTTGGCCCCGTAACTCAGTTGGTAGAGTGTCACCTTGACATGGTGGAAGTCGTTGGTTCGAGTCCAATCGGGACCACCATTTAAGCTATTTTCAAATTTCAATCACTTCATTTTCACGCACAGCACCTGTCTTAAATTTAGCTATTCCGACATCTTTCATTTTTATTTTAGATATAATTTTTCCTGGAATACTATGAGATCGACGAAGTAAATTTTATATTGAACTAATTAAATTTAGAAAGGAGTATCGGCGATATATGGGACAGTATGTTATAAAAACATTGGATTACTGCGTAGAAAAGGGACTGCGGCTACAATGGGAAAAGGACTTTGCGATCTCCGTCAATACTCTTGAAAACGAAGTTACTATAAGGGCAAATAAAAGCGGGCTTATATCTCTTGCCAGGCATTTGCTTACTTTAGCGCAAGATTCTGCGCCGAAACATTCGCATATACATCTGGATGAGTATAATTCGCTTGAGGAGGGCTCGGCGGAACTTATATTGGAGAAAATATGAACACGAACAGCTTCAATGTAGATGGAAAAAGTTATTATACTCCGCAATCAAAGGGATTGGGATCATACTCGACGGCACTCGATGAATAACGGCATAGTGCGCAAAAGGAGAATAAATCAGTGCTACCGAATAAAATTTATATTAAAGACGATCCTCTAACTATCGATGAGGAACTTATGGGGCATGAGTATCATAAATTAGATATTAAAATTCTAGAAGACAAAAAGCTTGTGGTATTGGGTTTTACTACAAATTTGGCTATGTATTATTTCGCAAAAAACATTTTAACATCATCGTATGATGAAAGAATCTCATACCTAGAGCTTTTTCCTTATGAATATTGGGTGGGAGGAGCGCGATTTGCAAAAAATAGTGCTCAATTATGCATAGATATAGAGGAATTTATTAAAATGGACGAAGCGGAGTGCTGCATAGCGGACGATATGGACAGGTATAAATTTGAGCTGGATTTTAAAACATTCTACCAAAGCGTTACATTTTATTTCCCTAATACGGAGGATTACATAAATTTCGCCAAATATCTGCTAAGTATGAGTATCTACAATAGAAAAAATAGGGTAAAATTTTATAGCGAAGATTATACGTTGATTTTACAATATTCCAGGTTTGTTATATGAGAAATTTAAAACGATCAAGAATAAAAATTTATCTCCATAAAGCCCAAATTTAAGGATCGGACGGTATGGGGCAACTCTATGAATAAAGCAAAGCATAACGAAAAGGAGCAGCAAAATATCAGATAGAATTGCCGCTTGTTTAACGGGCATAATGTGCTTCTTATATCTTATAAATTTTACGGTACATAAAAATGTAAAGGTAGGCGAGAAATATATTAAATTTGATGAGGAAGGTATTTTATGGGTATTGCCCGCAATCGCATTTATAGTAATAGGTATTTCTGGCTTTTATTTTGCCTTCCGCTCCGAAAAGAACATAAAAAGATACCCGAAGTATATGTGCTGTAAGGACTGCTTTAAATTTTATATGTACGAGGATGTCAAAGATACCGATCAAATTTGCCCGGACTGCGGCAAAAAGCTTACGGAGTATAATGACGGCGACTACTGGAAAAGAAACGCCTCCGAGCAAAACGCTAAAACTCCGAAGATCAAAAAGCGTAAATTTAAAAAGCGATGAAATTTTGATTTGTTATACGAGGAATATATAAAAATGCTAAATAGAATTTTCGCATTAATCGGATTTTTTGCTTTTTTCGCATGGGGACTGGCGGCCGCTTTATTGGGAAAAGTCGATATAAAGCCTGGCTTTATGGCATCGGTAAAGCTTGATAGCGCGTATCTGCGTATCATCATAGGAATTTTATGCTTTGCGGCGTGCGCTTTCTTTGCACATCTCGCATTTCGCTCCGAAAAAAGCATAAAATATTATCCTAAATTTATGCGCTGCAAAGGGTGTCTTAAATTTTAT
>CAURFS010000077.1:0-8371 GCA_963523845.1 uncultured Campylobacter sp.
CCACTGAGCTTCCCGGAGCCATTGAGCCGATTAAATTTTTTAGCTCGTTGGCGTTTTTGATAGATTTACCGTTTATTTTGGTAATCAAATCGCCGCGCTTGATACCTGCTTTATCGGCTGGCATATCCTTTTCTACGCTTGAGATTAGCGCGCCCTCTTTGCTTTCATAGAGCTCTTTTTGGTCTTTAGACATATCCGAGATCGTAACGCCTATAAAGCCACGCTCGATCTTGCCGTTTGTGATGAGCTTTTCGGCGATCTCTTTTACCATATTTGAAGGGATCGCAAAGCCTACGCCATTATTTCCGCCGCCGCGACTTAAAATAGCGGAATTTATTCCCAAAAGCGCGCCGCGGCTATCCACTAGCGCACCGCCTGAGTTGCCCGGGTTGATCGAAGCGTCGGTTTGGATGAAATTTTCATATTGATTTAGCCCGATATTGTTTTTATTTAGCGCCGAGATTATGCCTTGAGTGATGGTGCCGCCCACACCGAAAGGATTTCCGATAGCAAATACAATGTCGCCCTCCATAGCCTTGGACGAGTCGGCAAATTTAACCGCAGAGAGATTTTTTTCGTCGATTTTGATGATTGCAAGGTCGGTTTTAGGGTCGGTGCCGATTACCTTGGCTTTATACTCTTTATCGCCTTCTAGTAATGTAACTACGATCTCGTCGGCATTTTCTATTACGTGATTATTTGTGACAATATAGCCGTCTTCAGAGATGATAACGCCAGAGCCTAGCGAGCTTCCCTCGCGCTCTTGTTGCTGCGGAATGTCAAAGTCGAAAAATTGCTTAAAAAACGGATCGTCAAACATCTGCGACATCGGGCTGTTGCCTGCTTTGATCTTGGTTTTAGTTGCGATATTGACGACGGATTTTTTTACGTCCGCAAGCGAGCTGTGATACGAAAGCACCACGTCTTGATTAAAGCCCGGATTTACGCGCTCATAATTGCTTGGAGCTTCTTTAATGTCGATACTGGCGCCAAAAAGCGCACCTGCTAAAGCTATCGATATGATGATCGATTTTTTCATTTTTGCTTCCTTTGTGATAATGAAATTTTGGCGGAATTATAAATTTTGTCCGCTAATATATTCTTAACGCAAAATTAAAATTTATAAATAGAATTTAGCAAACTTGATTGACACTCACTAAAGTTTTATGATATAATCTACATAAATTTTAAGATTTTAAGGATTAAAATGGCAAGTACAAGCAGTTTATACGAAACCCTGGGCGTGGATAAATCAGCAAGCGCCGAGGAGATTAAAAAAGCTTACCGCAGGCTAGCTCGCAAGTATCACCCCGATATCAATAAAGAGCCTGGAGCTGAGGATAAATTTAAAGAGATTAACGCCGCGTATGAAATTTTAAGCGACGAGAAAAAGCGCGCGCAGTATGACCGCCATGGCGACGAGATGTTCGGCGGACAGAATTTCCACGATTTCGCGCAGGGCTCGGCAAACATGGGCGATCTAAACGACATCCTAAACAGCATTTTCGGCGGCTCCTTCGGCGCAAAAAGCGCAGGCTCGCGCGGTGGATTTAGTTTCAGCTCTTTCGGCGGTGGCGAAGGTTTTAGTGGCTTTAGCGGCAGTAGTTTCGGTGGCGGATTTGGCGGCGCGCAGAGCCTAGATACGCACAGCTCGATTGAAATTCCTTTTGAAACCGCGATACAAGGCGGCGAGATGAGCGTGCGCGTGGGCGGCGAGACGGTTAAATTTAAAGTGCCCGCGGGTATCAACGCCGGAGAAAAGCTCCGCATCAGAGGCAAAGGACAAAAATCAGGCGCTCAAAGCGGCGATCTAATTTTGGAAATAAAAATCGCGCCAAGCGCCGAGTATACGCGCGAAGGCGACGATCTTTTCAAAAAGATTGACGTGCCTTTAAAAACGGCGATGTTTGGTGGAAAAGTAGAAATTTCGACGCCAAGTAAAAGCGCAACAATAAAGATCGCAAAAAATACCAAAAACGGGCAGAAATACCGCTTAAAAGGCTATGGCGTGCAAAACCGCAAGAGTAAAATTTTAGGCGATCTATACGCGGTGGTAAATGTCGTTTTGCCCGACGTCGATTCGCTGGACGAGGACGTCAAAGCCGCGCTGCAAAAGCTATAAGGAGGCACCAAAATGCATGATTACGATGAGCCGGTTTATCTCATATCGATAGTTTCGAAGGTCCTAGATATCCATCCGCAGACGCTACGGCAATACGAGCGCGAAGGACTCGTAAGCCCGGGGCGCACGGAGGGCAAGATGCGCCTGTACTCGGCGCATGATATGGACCGCATACGCATGATTTTAAACCTTACAAAGGAGCTCGGCGTCAATCTTGCGGGCGTGGACGTGATCTTTCGCCTGCAAGAAAGGATCGCCGAGTATGAGCGCGAGATCGAGGAGCTGCGGGCTAAAATTTTAGAGCTTGACGGAGAGACAGAATAAGGTCTGCGAGATAAAGATTAAAGCTTAACAAAAATCGAGATCTTAGCGCTATAAGCTGAGATTTTAATGCTATCAAAAAGCAAGATCGCCTCGCAAGCGTAGATCCAAGCGATAAATTTTGACTTTCAGAGCGGATTTGTGGGTGCGTTAAATTTAAAGTTGCGCTAAGCAAACCTGGGCGAATTTTTTTGCGATTAAATTTAAAAGCCGTCTTATATAATTTAGCTTTAAAATTTAAAATTTCAAGCCGCGTTAGATTTTAAAATTTTACCGCGAGCCTCTAAATTTAGCGATAAAGTGCGACATAATTTTTCTATTTTTAAGCGGTATTTTAGTAAAATCACATTATAAAATTTACCCGTAAATTTATATGAAAAGATAAAATTTCATCGATTATCGCCTCCGGTAAATGGTCGCATAATGTAAAACTTGACAATAAATTTAGCGCTAAATTTTATGCATAATCTTACAAAAAAGGGAGTTAATGGAGCTTGTTATAGAGCTATTTCTTGCGATCACAGCGCTTGCGATAGTGCTAAATATCGTCTTTAAAATTTTTGAAATTCCCACTATCATCGGCTATATCGTCGCGGGCGTGTGCTTTTCGCAGATCTATAGTCTAAGCAGCGTCGAAAACGCCCATATGTCCGAGCTGGCAGAATTTGGCATCGTCTTTTTGATGTTTACCATCGGGCTTGAGTTTAGCTTCCATCACCTGATGAGTATGAAAAAGGACGTGTTTTTTAACGGCATACTCCAAGTGCTTGGCACCGGTATTATCTTAGCGCTCATCATCGATCAAGCTTTCGGCGGAAACATAAAAACAGTGATGATTATCGGGCTTGCGCTCGCGCTTAGCTCTACGGCGATCGTGCTAAAAACACTCAACGAAACAGGCGAAATCAACCAAAACTACGGGCGCAAGGTGCTTGGCATCTTGCTCTTTCAAGACCTCGCCGTCATCCCTATTTTGCTGATGATTGACATATTCGGCTCGACCGACAATACCCCCGTGAACTATCTAATCTTAAAAACCGCCGTAAGCGCCGCCATAGTGGTGGTGATCCTTTTCATGCTCGGCAAATTTGCTTTTAACCGCTTCCTCTACTACGTCGTAAGGACAAATTCTAAAGAAATTTTCATCGCGACCATCCTTTTTACCGTCGTGGGGGCTAGCTTTTTGGCGCATGTTTTTGGCTTTTCATACACGCTGGGCGCGTTCATCGCAGGCATGCTCATCGCAGAGACCGAGTATAAATACGAGATAGAAGCCGATCTGACGCCGTTTCGAGACATACTGCTGGGGCTTTTTTTTATCACGATTGGCATGCAGATAAATTTCGAGGTCATCGTCTCGCACTATGGGCTAATCCTGCTTGCTATTATCGTTATAATGGCGCTTAAAACGGTGGTGATTTATGCGATCTTATTTCTCTCGACCGGCAAAAGAATAGCGCTAAAAGCGGCGCTATCGCTATGCCAGATAGGTGAGTTTGCGCTTGCGATCTTTTCGCTACTGATGAGCCGCGATATGCTAAGTAAGGAAAACGGGCAAATTTTAATTACAGTCGTAACCGCGACGATGATTTTAACGCCGTTTATTCTTAAAAATTTAAACAAAATCGCCAACCGTTTCGAATCTAAGGTTGAAAAGCTCGAGGATGAGGAGCATAAAACTCAAATCCCGCCGATGAAAAATCATATCATTGTAGCAGGCTACGGCAGGATAGGGCAAGAAGTTGTGCTACGCCTTAAAGATCAGGGGCTGCTATACGTAGTCGCCGAGAGTGATTTAGAGCTTGTGGATCTGGGCAAATCGCGCGGAGAGAATATATACTTTGTAAATATAATGCAAAAAACTGCGATCGACGAGCTGCATGCGCGCGATGCGTCGGTCATCATCCTAACGATCGCAAATCAGCAAAAGCTCGACATCGTCGCTAAGATGCTAAACGGCTCTAATTTAAAAGCAAATATCATAGTGATGCATACGGGCGCTGATCCGCAAAGCGAGCTGCAGAGCGAATACGGCGAAAATTTTATCTTCGTAAAAAAGGAGAGAGTAGTAGCCAATGCGCTTTTACAAGAGGCGCTGAAATGCAAGCTAACGCAGTAGCCTTGAGCGTTTAAGATCAAATTTAAACGCATTTGTTATGCCTAAAATCTCCACGCTTCTTTATTCTTACTTCTATACTCAGCTAATTTAAAGCGTTTTAATGAACGCAGATAATAGATATATTTATAATAGCTGACTTGCAAATTTTAAAGGTGCAAAGTGCTGCTTTGGATTGATTTAAATTCTAAATTTAAGCTGTCATTCCATAGCTAAAAAATATTTAGACAAGGATCTGCTGAAAGAGATTCGCGCGATAAAGTTATTTAAAAATTCGTTTAAATTTTACTAATTTCATTCTTTTATCTCTTTATAAACGCTTAAGTTGCGTGCTAGGCAAACGATGGTCGTTATAAACAATATCGGAGCTATCGGCAAATACAGATACCCAAGAATTAGAGCCATATTATCGTAACTTCGTCCTTGAGAAAAGAGCAATTCCGAGAGTGGGAGATACAAAACTAGCGTCACAATCGCAAAATTTTCTATCGCGAAAATCGTATTGCTTTTTTTGGGATTTTCTACGAAAAGTTTACTGTATCTGCGCTTTGAAAAGAAAAATATAATCGTGCAAACGGCGCTAATTATAAACGCCCAGTGTAATTCGTACGAATTTGGTAAAAATAAAATCAAAAAAACCGTTGTCGCAAAACTCGCGAAAGTAAATCTGATCAAACGGTGAAGTTGATATTTTTGCTTTAAATTTTTTGCAATTCGTGCTAGAGCTTTGCCATACTCCAGCGCTTCCTCTTTGCTTTGGATAGATTCTGTTTCAAGGCTCGCGTCATTAAATTTTTGCTCAAATTTAGCGGTTTCATCTTGGGCGCCTTGCGCCTCGCCGTTTGTTTTGTTAAAATTTTGCTCGCCGGAAATTTTATCAGCGACCGCTCCGCTAATTTTTGCTTGCGATTTTGGCGCCGGTAGATACACGGTCTCATCGGCGTTAAATTCCGGATTTGCGTTATATGTTATTATCGCCACCAAAATAGCTATAAAAATAGCGGGTATAATCTGACGTGTCCCAGTCTATGTGATATTTTATATGTAAATAAAATCCGATCAAAGCATAAAGGACGTAAAATATCGCAGCCACATGTATCCATATAAGCATAAAGGCCTTATCTGCATCGCTAAATAAAAGCAGGGCGTATTTTTTATACTTCAGCCTGTTTAGGCAGACGAGTATATTTATCGCAGATAGCGCGAGCATGCATGAAAACGACATTATGGGCGCATCATGTACAAACGTAAGAAACACGACGATATAAATCAGGAAGGTCAAAAGTGCCCCGAAAAACAGATATCTACAAAAGCGAAATCTATCGTAGCTTTTTAAAATTTCTTGCGGAATTTGGCTGATGTCCGCGGGGATTTTGTCTTTTTGCGTTTTTACCGCCTTTCTCGGTTATTTTAACTCAAATTTTGCTTTTTTACTCCGTAGCGTTTTAAATTTAATGAAGCGAGATTTTTTGGCTTGCTTCTTTTTTTGACAGACAAGCGATCTCGATTTTGCATTAAATTTTTAAAAATGAATACTTACCGGCTCCTGCAATTTTATCAATAAAATTTTTGGCAGGCTAAATTTACGCTTCTTTTCTAGCTAAATTTAGCTTCAAAATTTATCCTGCTTCATTCATAAAATAAGGCAACTAAGCTAAAGCTCATCCGTTTATCCACCCGCACGAACGCCCAGTGCATAAAATCTCGCTTTGGCTCGTATTTGCCGCTGTTAAAATACTTCGCTAGCCGCGCCTCTTCCGTGCCGCTTAGCTCGCCGCCGAGCATCCGGCGCGTCTTTTGTATGAGCTCCTGCGCGCTTGTTTCTGGGCCCGCATGACACTTGGCCTTTATGTAGCTTAGGCTTGGCAAATAGCCCATTTGAAACAAGATGTTTAAAAGATAGACGAAGTCGGGCTGTTGCTCCACCTTGCGCCCTATCGCGCTCAAAATTTCCTCATCCACGAAACTACCGCCAACCTTAAACGTGATGTAAAGCGATTTTTTGGTCTTTGAAAGAAGCTTGCCAAGCGCGGTTTTTAGATCGTCCACCTCAAGGCAGCGCGAGGCAAAAACCACGTCGCACGCGGGCACGTCCGACCAGTCGTCCTCGAAGGCTTTTTGCGCAAATTTAACGTTTTTCGCGCCGTAAATTTGAGCATTCTCGCGGGCAAACTCTAGCATCTTTAGCGAAAAATCGTAGCCGTAAATTTGATCCACCTTTTCCGCCGCCAGCACGCTTAACGCGCCCGCTCCGCACGCAAAATCAAGCAGCGTGGAGACGCCAGTAAAATCGACCTTATCTATAAATTCTTGCGCGTAGACGCTTTTCATCACGCCCTCGTTAAAGCTGGGTGCCTTTTTGTCCCAATGCTCGGCCAATTTTTTGCCGAATGAGCTTTTTGCCTTTTGCGCCTTATAAAGCGCGTCAAAGTCGATATCATCGTAGTTTGAAGCTAAAATCATAACTATCCTTTCTAAAATTTAGTGAGCAGATCGCACCGATTTTTCATTAAATTTTAGCGTAAATTTTCATATCGTACTCAAGCCGCTTGGAATTTTAAACCGTCAAGCAAAAGCAGCGATACATGATCGTTTTTATATATTTTATTCGCCTGCGATCCTTTAAATTTTCACCGAACGATTGCAGTTAAATTTTAAAAGTCCGCTCATAAATCAAAATTTTTAGTCTGTCGCTCGCACTTGTTCGCTCCGCATTTAAATCGCCGCTGTGGATTTATTGCAAAGCTCCCAATCTAGCCGCTATCACCTTTTGCATCGCTTGATTTTTCTTGTTTTTGGCTAAAATTTGCAGCCTCCTTTTGCCGATGCGCTTGTCGGCGGCCTTTAGGATATTTGCGAGCCCCCATTCATCGGCATCAAAGTGTTTTTTAAACAGCTCCTCTTTTGGCGTATCGATATATTCGCGGATAAGCTCGCCGATGTCGCTTATGTCGTTACCATACGGATAAATTTTCGTTAGAGCGCCCTGTGCTAGGCTTTTTACGCTGCCGCTTTTTAGCACGAAATCCTTCGGGTAATCAAAAATAATCTCGCCCGCAAGCGTGATAAAATATCGCGGCAAATCCGTGCTGCCGCGCCTGCTTTGCATCCTATAAACCGTGCAGTGGAGCTTAAAATCAATGCTTTCATCCACGAGTTCGTAAAGCCGTTTTTGAAGCTTGCTCCAGCGTTTCATTTTGCTCCTTTATCTTATTTATCGCTTCTTGCGCTTTCACGCGTAGCTTTTGCCGCCCTTTACGGCGATCGCGCTTGAAAGCTGCGTGTCTTTTCTATATTTTTTGCAAATCCGCTTTAAAATTCCGCCGTGCTAAGTGCTCTCCCAAAATCTAGACTCCGTCTTGATTGCGCCTCGGTTTTTATCGCGTAAAATTTGCAAAAATTCTTTAAAGTTTGGCGTAAAAATCGAAGCGGCGGGCGCAAATTTATACTCGCTCGCGCCGCCTGCGAAGCAGATCCGCCAAATCCTAGCATGATTTATCCGTATTTTTGTGGCTTCAAGCGTCAAAATTTGTTCGAATTTATACTTCGCCGCGAGCTTTTGTCCGTCAAAAACGTAGATGAAATTTTGATCAAACCAAAGGCCCTCGCACGAGATAAAAAACCGCTCCAGCCAGAACAAAAACGGTCGCACGGAAAGCCTTTTTACCGCGCCTGCTTCGCTTATCCCATCTATCGCGGCAAACTCGCGCGAGCTAAGCTTGCGAGGATTGCGCCAAAAAAGCGTCCAAACAATCCCGCCCAGGAGCAAAACGCTAAAAATTGCGATTAAAATTTGAATTAAAGCTTCAGCC
>CAURFS010000078.1:0-8281 GCA_963523845.1 uncultured Campylobacter sp.
GATTTCGCCCGCGATAAGGTTTGCTTTGATGCCGAAAGGCTCGGCGAAATTCGAGCTTAGCCCGCTTAATGTGGCGCTGAAATCCTTGATCTCGTGCACGTTGTTTTTAACGATGAAGCTCTCGCCGATCTTAGCCTTTGCGCCCGTTACAGAGGCCTCGCCGATCTTAAATTTTAAAGCGGGGCTTTTGGTGGGCTTTTTAGAATCCGAGTTTGCGCCGCTTGCCGTAGAGTTTACATCCGCTGGGTTTGCATCGCCCGCGCTCACCGTTTTTTTAAAGCTCGCGGGATTTTTAGAGATCGCGCTTAAGATCGCCAGATCGTTTATGCTTTTGGCGCCGTTAACGCCCACTTCCGAGTTGAAAAACGGCTCGTTTAGCAAAATTTTATCCACGCTCAGATCGAGATCCGCGACGTTAAATTTAACCCCTTGCACGCCGAAGCTTTCAAATCCGCTAAAAATTCCGTTTTTGTTTGCGATTTTGGAGTTTGAAATTTTAGCAAACTCCAGGCTTACGCCGTTTTGCGCGCCCTCTTTGTCGTAGCTAAACGCGCCCAGCTCGGTTGCGGCGACCGAAATTTTATCGCTGCGTGCGAGCGTAATCTGCGTATCCGCGATACTAAAGGCGCCAAAGCCCGTATGAAGGGCCGTATCGTTACCTTCGGCGTTAAATTTCAAGAAATTTTCCGTGATTTTAGTATCGTTTGAGACGACCGAAATTTGCGGATTTGCAAAGCTTGAGCGGTTTAGATCTACGCTTTTTACGGCGGAGTTTAGCCGCAAGTTTGCCCCCGTTTTATTAAAATCCAGCGCAAAATCCGCGACCCGCGCGCCATCAAAGCCCGTGGAAATTTTGGTTTCGCCCATATCGTATTTTGCGCCCGAAACTAGCACTTGCGGAATCATCACTTTGCCTGAAATTTCATTCGAAATGTCCGTATTTAGCTCAAAGCTCGGGATTTTTAGCGAGCCTAGCGAAATTAAGCTTTGATCTTGCAAAATTTCTAGGCTTTGCAGCTCGAGCTTTGAGTTTTCAAGCGCAAATTTTATATTTTCATCGAGGCTCAATCGGTAATTCAGCTCGGCGGAAAGTAAGCCGTTTTTAAACCGCACGCCGCTAGGATCGAGGTATGATAGCCAAAACGGATCGATTTTCAGCCGCGAGATACCCACCTTGCCGTGCAGACGAAGAGGCGCCAGGTCGATGGCTCCATCGAAGCTCAGCGCGTCGTATGTGCGCGAAACCGCGCTTAGATCGTGCTCGCCGATCGTTTCGTCCTTTAAATTTAAGCCATTTATCTCGTAATTCAGATCGGTCGAGATGAGCGAAAACGGCCTTTTCAGGGAATTATCGACGTAGCCCAGAGAGCCGCGCTCGATCTTAAAATTATTCAGCGTGACATTGAAGCTGGAGTTTTCATCCTTGTTTTCGCTCTTTTGCTCCGAAAGTAGCGGCTCGAAATTGAAAGTGCCGTTTTGTTCGCGCTCGACGTGAAATTTAGGGGATTTAAGATGTAAAATTTCTACCGCGAGAGTCTTTTTAAAAAGCTTCGAAAAACCGATTTTTAAATTTATCTCATCGGCGCTAAACAGCGGCTTAAAGGTGCTAAGCTCCGGCTTGGTGACGTTTAGCTCGTAGGTAAAGGGGTTAAATTTGGCGTCCTGCACGCTAAAGCTCGCTCTGCCTTCTAGAATTTTAGGCAGCGCTTTTTCGATAAAAAGCGGCACGCCGAAAAAGCCCGCGAGCACGTAAAATAGCGCAAATCCGCCTAAGCCGCAAGCAAACTTACGTCGGTGTTTTATAAAAAATTTTTTCATTTTTCCGCTCATTAATTTTGATAGCGTAAAATTATATCCAAAAATTTCGTGCAAAGGGTTAAATTTTGCTGGTTCACATCTGCTGCTCGGTCGATTGCGATTATTTTTTGCGCCGCTTGAAAGAGCTCACGCAAGAGCCGCTAATAGGCTATTTCTACGATCCAAACATCCACCCCTACGGCGAATACGTTCTTAGAATGCACGACGCAAAGCGGGTTTGCGAGAATTTAGGGATTAAATTTATCCCGGGCGAGTATGATTTGCAGGGCTGGCTAGACGGTGCGCGCGGGCTTGAAAATGAGCCCGAAAAAGGCGCGCGCTGCGAGTTTTGCTTTGATTTTCGCATGCAAAAAACGGCCGAGCTCGCGCTAAGTTTGGGCGAGCGCAAAATCACCACGACTCTTTTAATGAGTCCCAAAAAATCGCACTCTCAACTTTGCGCCTCGTTGCAACGTATCTGCGAGCGCTGCGGACTGGAGTTTATCGCGCCCGATTTTCGTAAAAACGGCGGCACGAACGAGCAGTTTGCGCTTGCGAAAAAAGACGCGCTCTATCATCAAAACTACTGCGGCTGCATCTACGCGCTTGCGTCGCAGCGGAACGATCAGCGAAGGGCTGAGCGAAATTCGGGCGGAAGTCTGACGGCGGATTTGAAGCGAAATTTAACCCAAGGCGCCGAAATTTACGAGCTAATGTCGCCTATCGATCGGCAAATCCTGCCCGCTTCGGTAGAGGAGAAGTTGAAATTTTACAAAAAGCTTTGCTCGCTCGAAAGAAAAGGGGTTAAATTTAGCGTGCTGCGCGATCGGTTTTTAAACTACCGCCTGCTGCGCGCATGGATTAAATTTGACGGGCGTGTAGTGCCTTCGTTTGTGCTATTTGGCTCGCATTTTACGCGCGAAAACGTGAGCTTTAGCATAGAGCGCGAGTGCGAAATTTTTTGCAGCGACAAGGGCGAGATTAAAATTTTAAACCTGGCGAAATTTAACGAAATTTCAAGATCAAATTTCAAAAGCGTATCCGAAATGCTAAAAAACCCGCTGAGTCTCGCGCGCCAAAATAAAACTCGCGCCGCCCTGTGCGCTGCGGGCTCGCTCTCGCCGATCATCGTCACGGACGAGATAAGAGCCGCCAAAGTTCAAATTTACGGGCTCTCGCGCATATTTTTAGACGTTAGGGAAATTTTAGTAAGAATTTGATAAAATTGCAAGATTTTTAAATAAAGGCAGATAATGATAGACATAAACGAAATCCTCTCCATCCTACCTCATCGTTTTCCGTTTTTGCTGATAGATCGCGTCGAAGAGCTCAACATAGGCGAAAGTATCAAGGCCTATAAAAACGTAACCTACAACGAGCAGATCTTCCAGGGCCACTTCCCAGGCCATCCGATCTATCCGGGCGTAATGATCATCGAGGGCTTAGCGCAAGCAGGCGGCGTGTTGGCGTTTAAGAGCATGGAGAAAGACGGCGTCGATCTAAGCGATAAGGTCGTGTATTTTATGAGCATCGACAACGCTAAATTTAGAAGCCCGGTTCGCCCCGGCGACAAGCTTGAGTATCGCATCAGCGTAATCAAACACCGCGGACGCATCTGGGTGCTAAAGGGCGAAGCCTACATCAACGACGGCGCCACATTGGCCGCGCAGGCTGAACTTCAAGCGATGATAATGGATAAATGATGGCTAAAGTTCACCACACGGCGATCATCGAGGACGGCGCACAGATCGGAGCCGAGGTTGTGATTGAGCCGTATGCTTTCATAAGCGCGCAGGCTAAAATCGGCGACGGCTGCACAATCAAGCAGGGGGCGCGCATCATCGGCGATACGCAAATCGGCGAGAACTCTAAAATTTTTTCATACGCGATCGTGGGCGAAATTCCGCAAGATATGAGCTTTGAAGATGGCGAGCGCACGGGGCTAATCATCGGCAAAAACGCTACGATTCACGAGTTTTGCACGATTAGCTCGGGCTCGCATAAGGGCGACGGATTTACGCGCATCGGCGATAATCTCTTTATGATGGCGTATTGCCACATCGCGCACGATTGCGTGCTGGGCAGCAACATAATCCTAGCCAACAACGCCACGCTCGCAGGTCACGTCGTAATGGGCGATTATGCCGTTATCGGCGGACTTACGCCAGTGCATCAGTTCGTCCAAATCGGCGAGAGCTGCATGATCGCAGGGGCTAGCGCGCTTAGTCAGGACGTGGTGCCGTTTTGCCTAGCCGAGGGAAATCGCGCCTATATCCGCGGGCTAAATTTAACGGGCATCCGCCGCCGCTTCGATAAAGAGACGGTCGAGACGATAAATAGGGCGTATAAATTTTTATTCAACCAAGGCGGGGGTTTAAAGGAGCAGGCGCAAATTTTATTAAACGAAACGAGCGATCAAAACGTGCGCAAGATGTGCGAGTTTATAATCAACACAAAACGCGGAATTCCGCTAGATAAAGGTAAAATTTAATGGCAAACAAGTGCAGTTTTTGCGGTGAGACGGGCGCGGACGGGCGTCGTATCTATCCTAACGACGACGGTACGGCGGCTATCTGCAGCTATTGTATCGATATGGCATACGCCGCCATCCACGGCAGCGAAGGCCAAAACGAGGCGATACAAAATCAAAATAAAGAGATCGATTTCGAGGCCATCAAGCCAAAGGCGCTGATGGAGGTTCTCAACCGCTACGTCATCGGTCAGGAGCGTGCTAAGAAAATTTTTAGCGTCGGCGTTTACAACCACTATAAAAGAATTTTCAGACAGACCGACGCGAAGGGTGACGATACAGAAATTTCAAAATCAAATATCTTGCTTATCGGACCTACCGGCAGCGGTAAGACGCTTATGGCGCAGACCTTGGCGCGATTTTTGGACGTGCCGATCGCCATTAGCGACGCTACGAGCCTAACGGAAGCGGGCTACGTCGGCGAGGACGTAGAAAATATCCTCACCCGCCTTTTACAGGCCGCGGACGGCGACGTAGAGAAGGCGCAACGCGGTATCGTATTCGTAGATGAGATCGATAAGATCGCGCGAATGAGCGAAAACCGCAGTATCACGCGCGACGTAAGCGGCGAAGGTGTGCAGCAAGCGCTGCTTAAGATCATCGAAGGAAGCGTCGTAAATATCCCTCCAAAGGGCGGTCGTAAGCATCCAAATCAGGACTTCATCCAGATCGATACTACTAATATCCTATTCGTCTGTGGCGGCGCGTTCGACGGGCTAAACGAGATTATCAATCGCCGCATCGGGCAGAACGTGCTGGGATTTAATCAAACAAAGCGCAGCAAGAAAGAGGATTTAAATTTGCTAAATATGGTCGAGGCCGACGATCTGGTACATTACGGCATAATCCCCGAGCTCATCGGGCGCTTGCACGTAGTGGCTACGCTAAACGAGATCGACGAAAAGGCGATGGTTAGAATTTTAACCGAGCCGAAAAACGCGATCTTAAAGCAATATCAAAAGCTCTTTGCGATAGACGGCGCAAATTTAAAATTTGACGACGACGCGTTAAGAGAGGTCGCAAGCCTTGCGATCAAGCGCAAAACCGGTGCGCGCGGACTTCGCAGCATAATCGAGGAGATTATGATCGATATTATGTTTGATCTGCCTGAGCTTAAGGGCTATGACGTCATCATCTCGAAAGAGGTCGTAGACGGCGTCTCTAAGCCGATACTTGTAAAACAAAATTTAACTGCATAAATTTAAGGGGGATAAATGTTACTTGATTCGATTCTAGGATTATTTTCAAGGGATATGGGCATCGATTTGGGCACGGCAAACACGTTGGTGCTACTAAAAGATAAAGGCATCATCATTAACGAGCCGAGCGTCGTCGCGGTACAAAACGAGCGCTACGGCAAGCAAAGAATCATCGCCGTGGGTGCCGAAGCCAAAGAGATGCTCGGACGCACTCCGGGCGACATCGAAGCGGTGCGCCCGATGAAGGACGGCGTTATCGCGGATTTTGATATGACGGAGAAGATGATTAGGTATTTTATCGAAAAAACCCACAAGCGCCGCTTTTTCGTAAGCCCGCGCATCATCATCTCCGTACCGTAACGGATCACTCAGGACGAGCGCAAAGCCGTGCGCGAAAGCGCAATGATAGCGGGCGCACGCGAGGTTTATCTAATCGAAGAGCCGATGGCTGCGGCGATCGGTGCGGGACTTCCCGTAAATGAAGCGCGCGGCTCGCTGGTCGTGGATATCGGCGGTGGTACCACCGAGATCGGCGTTATCTCTTTAGGCGGTATCATCAGTGCCAAATCCGTCCGCGTCGCGGGCGATAAGATCGACGCAAGCATCGTTAACTACGTCAAAGAAAAATATAGCTTACTTATATCCGAGCGCGCCGCCGAGGAGATCAAGATCAAGATCGGCACGGCGGTGCAGCAGCAAAAAGATCTTACATACACGGTCAAAGGAAAAGACCAGATCAGCGGGCTTTTAAGCTCGGTCGATCTTACGAGCGAGGACGTTAGAGAGGCGATCAAAGACTCAATCAGAGAGATTGCCGATGCGCTGAAATTTGTCCTTGAGAGCATTCAGCCAGAAGTCGCCGCCGATATCGTTGAAAACGGCGTCGTGCTAACGGGCGGCGGTGCGCTTATTCGCGGATTAGATAAATATCTAAGCGACACCGTAAAGCTTCCGGTTTTCGTCGCGGACGAGCCGCTGCTGTGCGTCGCAAACGGTACGGGAAAAGCCCTAGAAGAGATCAAATCGCTAAAACAAGCGGCAAATGACTAATCTCAAACTCCTCCTCGTTGCGGTTTTGCTGGTAGCCGTTTCGCTTACGTTCGGCTCGTATATCCACGGCAAATTTATCGGATTTGCAGGAGGAATTTTAGAGGTTTATTACGGCGTGAGCGATTGGGTAAAAAGCGCCGTTAACGAGCATTTTAACCAAGCAGAGACGATCAAGGCTCTACGAGAAGAAAATGCCGAGCTGAAAAAATCGGCGATGCTGCTTAGCACGTTCGCGGGCGAGCTGAATAAAATCTTGATCGATAAAAATAGCTCTGTTTATGAGCCCAAAGTTCAGCTCGTAAAGGCGTTGAGCTATGCAAATCTAAATGACTACAACAAATTCTTCGTAAATTTTGAAAATTTTAACCCAAACAAAATTTACGGCCTCATCAGCGAGGGCAAGACCGCGGGAATTTTAGTAAATAAAGACGGGCGTCCTCTTGCGATCTTACAGCGCGACGAAAAGAGCAACTTCTCCGTTTTCATAGGAGATACTCAAATTCCTGGCGTCGCAGGCGGCGAAAATAACGAGCTCGTAGTTAGATACATCCCGCAATGGCTCGATCCCAAGGTAGGTGATGAGGTACTTACCAGCGGCAAGGACGGGATTTTTTTTGCCGGCGTGCCGGTAGGAAAGGTTAAAGAAATTCAAAACGGGAAGCTATACAAAAGCGCCGTCGTAGAGCCCTACGTGAGCTCCGAGATGCCGGCGTTTTTGTATGTCGTTACAAAGGAAAATTGATGCCCAAAAGAGATGATATTAAGACGATTTTGCTGATCGGTAGCGGTCCGATCGTAATCGGCCAGGCGTGCGAGTTCGATTACAGCGGCACGCAGGCGGCTAAGACGCTAAAGAGCCTCGGATACCGCGTAGTGCTAATAAACTCTAACCCCGCTACCATTATGACCGATCCCGATTTTGCCGACGCCACCTATATCGAGCCGATCACCAAAGAGAGCATTTTGCGTATCATAAAGCGCGAGGGCGTCGATGCGATCCTACCTACGATGGGTGGACAGGTCGCGCTAAACGTC
Organism: uncultured Campylobacter sp.; assembly: GCA_963523845.1. Lineage (GTDB taxonomy): Bacteria > Campylobacterota > Campylobacteria > Campylobacterales > Campylobacteraceae > Campylobacter_B. Next base: position 7,612 of record CAURFS010000078.1, read on the forward strand.
GCGATGCAGGCTTACGAAAGCGGCGAACTAGCGGGGGTGAAATTTCTAGGTGCCAACCCTGAAGCGATCAAAAAGGGCGAGGATAGGGTAAAATTTAAAGAAGCGATGATTAAGATCGGAATGGATCTGCCTAAATCCAAATACGCCTACAATATCGAAGAGGCGATGGCTGCGGCAAATGAGATCGGCTTTCCGCTCATTATCCGCGCTAGCTACACCCTAGGCGGCGCAGGCAGCGGCGTAGCGTATAATATCGATGAGTTTAAAGAGGTCGCGCAAAACGGGCTAGACGTGAGCCCGATAAATGAAATTTTGATCGAAGAGAGCCTGCTTGGATGGAAAGAGTTCGAAATGGAGGTAATCCGCGATCACAAGGATAACTGCATCATCGTCTGCTCGATCGAAAATTTCGATCCGATGGGGGTGCATACGGGAGATTCCATCACGGTCGCGCCCGCTCTTACGCTCACCGATAAAGAATATCAAGCGATGCGCGACGCAAGCTTTAAAATTTTACGCGAGATCGGCGTGGATACGGGCGGCTCAAACGTGCAGTTTGCGGTAAATCCGCAAACGGGGCGGATGATCGTCATCGAGATGAACCCGCGCGTAAGCCGCAGCTCGGCGCTTGCGTCTAAAGCCACAGGCTATCCGATCGCCAAGGTCGCTA
>CAURFS010000079.1:0-8240 GCA_963523845.1 uncultured Campylobacter sp.
ATACAACTACATCAGTATCTAGTTATGTACCATATCCTAGAAATACGGCTGTAAGTTATACTATTCCAAATGCTACTCAATTCTTTGCAAGAGATAGTAATGACTGCCAAGGTGCTAGTGGATATGATAGTAGGTGCTATAAGCATAATACAAGAAGTATAAACTTTGATCAGCAGTATTTGGATGAAGCCACTAGCGGCAGCCCTGGTTACGGTTTACCTTTACCGCTTAGGTACGCTATTAATTTTTACACTAATGCAAATTTAAGAGGAGGTTTGATCAATAGGCCACTTGGGGGAGCTAACGTAAATTACGATTCAAAATCACCTTTATTTAAAGTGATGGCACGCGGCTTTCAAGAGGGACAAACTCCGGGCGCTACTGTGTATTTTAACTTCGCTAGGATGCAAAAGTCCCCTAGTAGACCGGTATTAATCTATGCTAGCGATTTTGACGTAATAAGCGATAAAGCCGAGTTAAAGACTTTGGAGCAATTTTGGCCTTCCAAATTTGATAGAGACTATAATGCCATAGCTGATACTTCTTCGGAAAAATATGATGAGAAAAACATCAATATCTTAAAGGAGAATTTAGATGCCTTTTTAACCAGAAAAGTTGAAGAGTATAAAAAATCAAGCGGAAAAACGGTAAGCAAGAGTCAATATATAGCTATTGCAAACAACAATACGAAGTCGTATAAAAATGGCGAGATCGTAGTTACGGATTATAGTGATAATATTGGCACCTACGCCTATTTTGTCTATGGCAAAGCTCATGATAAAAACGACGGTGCCCAGGATTATGAGGTCAAGAGAAAAAGGTTGCTAACGGTACCTATTTTTAATAAAATATATTGCGGTAGAACGGATAATTGTAGAGGGATGCCGGCTCCAAGCCCTGCTTTTAGCTACGAAGTTCCAAGCTCTAATATATTTACCGATCTCGCCACTTTGGATAGTAGTTTAACGGATTTTTCGGGCTTTGTCACAAATACTCAAAAGATTCCGAACGATATAATATCCGAATTCGTAAGTAGGTATAGCCCGTCACCGAGCAAGGGAATAGATATCGGTAGGAGCCATTCGCTGGCATCTGGTCAAGAGACTATGAATCTAAGAGCTAATGAAGTAGGTAGTACTACCATACGTATAGTTACGGATCCTTGGTTAATATATACTCCTAACGGCGGTGAAGCTATGATGAAAACCTTGCCTCCGGCGGTTGGAGATTATGCGACCATATATTCCGGCGTTCCGCAGTACTATAATTACTTCTTGGTTAAAATAATCAATGCTGCGGCGGATCAATGGGGTGGCGAAGGTCAGGTTAAATCAGGCAAAGAAGACGATGTAGGTTCTTTTGCCGGAGGCAGCGATTCTTCAAATAGCACTAGCGACACTTCGACTAGAATTCTAGACACCGGTAATGCTCGCGATATGTATAATCAGCGAATCGACTGGTAATCCGCGCGCTTCTCGCTAAATTTAAAGGCTAACCGCAAGGTTAGCCTTTTTTTATGGCCGAATTTTAAAATTTTAACTTGCTCGGCGGCGATAAGTCCAAAATAAGCACAGGATTTTCCTTAAGTCAAGCAATCTTTTCTGCAAAATTTAATTCAAAGCCCGCTAGAAATTTTCACACAAAATTCCACTAAAATTTCCGCCGCCCATTTACCCGTTTTTAAATGAAATTTCGGCACAATGCGGCTTAAAATTTCATCAGGGAAAGCCACTTGAAAACAAAAAATATCAGAAATTTCAGCATCATCGCGCATATCGACCACGGCAAATCCACGCTCGCAGACCGCCTAATCAGCGAGTGCAACGCCGTCGAGGCGCGCCAGATGAGCAGCCAGATCATGGATACGATGGATATCGAAAAGGAGCGCGGCATCACGATCAAGGCGCAGTCCGTGCGGCTAGAGTACGAGCTTGGCGGCGAGAAATACGTTTTAAATTTAATCGACACCCCTGGCCACGTGGATTTTAGCTACGAGGTCTCGCGCTCGCTGGCTAGCTGCGAGGGGGCGATCCTCGTCGTGGACGCGAGCCAGGGCGTGCAGGCGCAGACCATCGCAAACGTCTATATCGCGCTACAGCACAACCTCGAGATCATCCCCGTGCTTAACAAAATCGATCTGCCCGCTGCCGATCCACAACGCGTAAAAGAGGAGATTGAGCACGTCATTGGGCTGGATTGTAGCAGCGCGATCGAGGTCAGCGCCAAAACGGGCGTGGGCGTCAAAGAGCTTTTAGAGGCGATAATCACTCGCATCCCCGCACCTAAAACGGACGACGCCGCGCCGCTTAAGGCGCTCATCTACGACAGCTGGTTCGATAACTACCTAGGCGCGCTCGCGCTTGCGAGGCTCTACGACGGCGTGCTGAAAAAGGGCGACGAGGTCTATATCATGGGTAGCGAGAACCGCCACGAGGTGCTTGATCTGATGTATCCCAACCCGCTCGCGCCTACCAAAACTCGCGAGCTTAGCAGCGGCGAAGTGGGCATCGTAGTAATGGGGCTAAAAAACGTCGCCGACGTGCAGGTAGGCGATACGATCACGCTTTTTAAAAATCGCGCCGTCGCTCCCGTGGGCGGATTTGAGAAGGCCAAGCCCTTCGTTTTTGCGGGCATCTATCCCGTACAGACCGATAAATTTGAAGATCTGCGCGACGCTTTGGATAAGCTCAGCCTAAACGACAGCTCGCTTAGCTACGAGCCTGAAACGTCGCTCGCGCTAGGATTCGGCTTTCGCGTCGGGTTTTTGGGGCTGCTGCATATGGAGGTCGTGAAGGAGCGGCTCGAGCGCGAGTTTGATCTCGATCTCATCGCTACGGCGCCGACTGTCACATACGCCGTGTATCTCACGGACGGCTCGTGCGTGCGGATACACAGCCCCAGCGAGCTTCCCGCGCCAAATTTCATCGAGCGCATCGAGGAGCCCTATGTCAGGGCGACCATCATCACCCCGAGCGAGTTTTTGGGCAATCTCATCAGCCTTTTAAATTTACGCCGCGGCATCCAAACCAAGATGGATTACATCACGCCCGAGCGCGTCCTGCTCGAGTACGACGTGCCTACAAACGAGATCATAATGGACTTTTACGATAAGCTTAAATCATGCACCAAGGGATATGCGAGCTTCGATTACGAGCCGATCGATTATAGGCGCGGCGATCTCGTAAAGCTCGACATCCGCGTCGCCGGCGAAGCGGTCGATGCGCTCTCGATCATCGTGCCCGCCTCAAAGGCCGAATCCAAGGGGCGCGACCTCGTCAAAGCGATGAAAGAGATCGTGCCGCGGCAGCTTTTTGAAGTCGCTATCCAGGCTAGCATGGGCAACAAGATCATCGCTCGCGAAAACGTCCGCGCCATGGGCAAAAACGTGACCGCCAAGTGCTACGGCGGCGACATCACGCGCAAGCGCAAGCTGCTTGAGAAGCAAAAAGAGGGCAAGAAGCGCATGAAGGCGATCGGCAAGGTAAATCTGCCGAGCGAGGCGTTTTTGAGCGTGCTAAAGATCGATTAAATTTTATACTTACGCGGATGGTCCAAATTTCATCCTTTGCCGCGCTGTCGTAAAATTTTGCTTTTAAATTTTGACGATCTCAAGAGGCGATTTAAATTTAGCGGCTCGCCGTTCGGTATGAAATTTCGTCTTTAAATTTCACGATCTTAAGAGGCGATCTAAATTTTATGACTGTACGGCTTTAACTATCGCTTGCCGCCTGAGCCGATACATTCGTTGCTGCGCGCCCGTTTTGCGCCGCTTTAAGCTCTAGCGTTTACGGCTCGGTCGTAGAATTCTGCCGCATGCCGTTAGGCTAAAATTTCATCTTTCAAATTTAACATCCCACGAGCGGTTTAAATTTTTACCGTCCGCCGATCATCGCGGTCGCGTCCGTCATCTCCTACAGTTGCACTCGCCATGCCCGTCGCTTTCTGCAAAATTCTATCCGGGCGGCGTCCTGCTATGAAATTTTATCCGCTGCGGATTTATAAAATTTGATTAAATTTTACTGCGCGCCGCATGAAATTTCCATAGCGCGAGTGTTTTATAGCAAAACGGCGTGCACGGCGTATAAGAAGGCGAAGCGGGGAATCCCGCAAAAGCGCTAAATTTATCGGCGCGAGATCAAAGGAGTAAAAATGAAATTTTTAGACCGCTTGGGCGTGGATAGAAGCAGATTTACCGATCTGTTTTCGGCATGCTTAGGCTGCGGCGCAAGGGTGCAAGAGGCGGGCTCGAAGCTGATCGTAAAGAGCAGGCGCCGCTCTGTGGATCTAAAGCGCGGCGAGATCAGTTTCGGCGATGATGCGCCGCGCGCCATCTGGTATATCGGCAGCGAAGCAAACGCCAGCCGCACGTGGCTGTGGGGATACGAAAACATAAACCGCCTTGATGAGCGGCTGCTCACCCTTGCGCGAGATGTGCGCGACTTCGGCTTGCGGCACGGGCTAGAGGAGCTTAGCACGCCTAAGCTCGCACTAAGCGCGGAGATAAACGGCCACGCTCTAAGCGCGATCGCGTGCGGATTATCGCAGGAACCGGTATGTTACTACCGCTGTCCGCACGCAGGCGGAGCGGTGTTTGTGGCGTTCGCGGCAGGCGAGTGTGTGGCGCCAGATGGTACGATCAAGCCCGGTATGGACGCAAGCGAGCTCATCTCTTTGGTGTGCGATTACATAGGCGCATTTCAGTTAAATCACGCTGTTTTTATTAAGGCGCTTTTACTTAGAAACGGCACGAAATTTAGCGAAGAGGCGGGCAAGATCGTAGCGAATTTTAAAAATGATGCGCTATTTTCGTTTGATAATTTGGGGCGGCTAAGCGAGGTAGAGTTCGCCGTATAGAGCCGCAAATATCGCGCCGTGCATTTACGGCTTTGAAATTTACGCCGTGAAATTCTGCTTCGTAAATTTTATATCTTAAAATTTTCAGCCTTAGAATTTTGCTCAGTAAAATTTAGATCGCAAAATTCCGCCGTGCGAAATCCTCTTAAAATTTTACGTTGCAAAATTCTGCCGCTAAATTTACGCCAAATCTCTAAATTTAAATCAAAATCAGCCGCCGTCGATGTCGAAATCAAGGTGCTCTTTGAAGTAGGCGCGCAACCTGCGGCGGTCGTTGCGACCGGGCGTGATCGCAAACCATAGCACGCGGTCGTTCAGATCTTTGCCGCGGATCAGCACGGTGTCGCGCAGCAAGATGTCGTGAAAGTCGCCGTTTAGCCGCCACGACGAAAGCGCCTTGGCGAAGATAAAGATCACGACGCCCACGACCATTATCACGAACGCCATCCCCACGCGCTCGCTCATAGCGATACCGACTAGCCACAGCACGATGATCGATGCATATGCAAAGTTCAGAAATTTCTCGTATTTTACGTAGCGGGAGTGGCTAAGCGCCGTGTAGCCGGTGCAGGTGCGCAAAAAGCCCGGAGTGAGCCTAACGTAGTCGATATTAAAGAGCAAAATTTCGCTCTTGCCCGCGCCCGAGACGAAGGTGATCGCGTGGTCGCTAAATTTAAACAGCCCGCCGCCGTCGCGCCCTTGATACCAAGCTACGCCTGCGATCAAAAGCCCCAAAATCCCGCCTCCGCCGCGACCGCGCCCGTTTCCTAAAAAAATTTCATCTAAATCAAGCCCGGCTGACACGCCGTAAAAAAATATAAAGACCATCATTGCAATGACGAATATCACGATAAAGGAGTTGTCGTTTTTGACGCTAAATCCGCCTGCGCTCGTGGTTCGTGCGCTGCGGCTGCGAAGGGCGGCTTTGTAGTCTTTGGTGCTAAAAGTAGGCATCAGCTTCCTTTCTTTCGGGCTTGCGAAACTCTTTTGCGCTTTGAAAGCCCGTTTAAAACGGTGAAATTTTATAAAATTTCAGATCAAATTCGGATTAAATTTCAAATTTGAAGAGGCTTTGAAATTTAAGCTAGTTTCAAATTTAAAGGATTTGAAATTTAGCCGCCCAGCTACGCTTAAAATTTACGCTTTCGTTTAAATTTATCAAAATTTAAACGCATAGTGGCACCGAAAGATCGTAAATTTAGCCCGGGCTAAACCCCATTTTTGTATAATTTCATGAAATTTTAAAGGATAGAAAATGAAAAAATTTTTTGCTTTGCTTCTTGCGGCGCTATTCTTTGTTGGTTGCGGGCAGTCTCAACCGAAAGTGCCGATCGCAAGCGCGTATAAATTCAAGGGGATTACCTACCAACACTTCCAAAACCATAATCCGAAAAAATTTGTCTATCAATCGCCGGAAGCGGTCGAGAAAAAGTATAACGAGCAGCTTTTAGCGGCGTTAAAGGAGGCGAACCTACTGGATCAAAACTCTACCGACGAGCTTAAAATTACAATAAAGCACCACAGGGGCTTTACGGGCGAAGCTACTCCGTTTCCTAGCGATAGAATCGGTGGCATAGAGTTTATTTATGAGGTTAAACTAGTAAGAAACGGTCAAATTTTAAGAAGTTACGTGCAAAATGACATCGAGCATTACGATCCGGGATTTTTCGGCAATATGAAAACCATAGCGTTGCAAAATACAGACGATAGCTATGAAAATGCCGCAATTACGGCTCTTGTCAAGCATTTAATGGAGATCATAAAGGGTTTTTAGTGGCTCAAGGGCTTTGCATTGCAAACTAAACTACAGTAAAATTTTAAAACACGACTGGCGGGCGTATGTGGCGGTTCGCATGATCTAAACCATCATAAATAGTTTTTGATGCCTTGTGAACTTCTAAATCGCGGAATTTAAAAAAACAGCTGCAAACCTGCGCGGTAAATTAAAGTGCAGTTTCGTAGAAATTAAGAAATCAATTGAAATTGCAGATGGTAGTAGCCTTGCTGAGGCAAATTCTGCTTTCTCGCAGTCAAATTCTGCGTTATAACGAAATCTTAAATGCTATAAATTTGAAATTCTGCGGCACGAAGCACTTGTTTATAGGCTATGAGCGTAGCCTTTTTTGCAAAGTCTTTATGTAGAGTACTGCGTGTTTTGCGTAATCTATCTTATAAGCCTTTTTAAGCTCATCCAAAAACCGCTCGCGGCTAAAAACAAAAATGAAAGCGAAGATAGGCAAAATATAAGCTTGCCGATCTGCCCAAAAATTTCGCCCGAATGAATATCTAAAACCGCCGTGCGTATCGTCATAAAACGCGGCATTTGCGCTTTCATATCGGCAAATTTAACATCCCTTAAAATTTCGCCGCTCGCAGCATTGATCGCGATCCTATTAAATTCATCGCTCTCGTCGCTCGCAATCCCGTATATCGCGCTATATACTCCGTCTTTTGGATTAAGCATTATGTTAAAAAATTTAAAATTTTCACCATGCTTTCGGGTAAAAATTTCAAACACAGCATCGATCTCTTGCAGTTTGCTTGTATCCTTAAACCCAGACTTTTGTCTAGGTTCAAATTTTTCAGCTTTATAAATTTGCTCCTCGCCCAAAATTTTATTCGTTAGTTTTGCTAGCCAGTCGTAAGAAAAATATAGCCCACTCGCGCTTATAATAAAAAGTATTACAGCCGCATAGATGCCCGTGCATCCGTGGATCTGATAAAGTAGCGCGTAGCCGCGAACTTTGAAATTTATCTTTAGCGCCTTTGTAAGCTTGCGTCTAAAAAACGGATAATAGATCAAAATCCCGCTTAGCAAAAGCAAAATGAGCCCTAGCGTGCTAAGTGCCACGATCTGCCTGCCGATCTCGCGAGCCCCCTCACCGAAGGCAAGCTCAAAGCCTAGATTTGTATGCAGGCTTAGCACAACGTTCATTATCCGCTCTTCGTAGTTTTCGCCAACGATTTGTCCGTCATAAGGGCTCAAAAAATACGCTCTTGCTCGTCCTTTGCCGTCTTTGCCCGCGACTTCGACGCTCGCGCCACCGTCTTTTATGCCGATTAACTCCGGCGTGAAGCTGCTTTGCTTCTCGCCGAAAATTTTTAAAATTTCAGAAATTTTTAGGCGAGGTACATCTTTTTGGACGGCGAAAGACTGCCGCTCGTTAATCGCGTCAAAAATTTCATCGTGATACGAGATGAAACAGCCCGACAAGGCAACTACGAGCAGCGGTAGTGCACAAAGCAGAGACAAAATTAAATGGACGTTGAACCAAAAGTCTTTCTTTAAAACTCTCCTCATCGTTTAAATTTCATCTTTAAATTTTGCTCGAATTAAAAATTTACGTTGAAGCCGAGCTGAAATTTACGACCCTCAGCTATGAGGG
>CAURFS010000080.1:0-8216 GCA_963523845.1 uncultured Campylobacter sp.
ATCGCTTCTTATGGATTCTAGTTCATATATTATTCTAAATGGATTATCCGTAACTTTTTTACCAGTATTTTCGTTGTTTATATCTCTTAAATCGATCTCTATATCTTTACCTTTATAGTGCAAAAGCCATATATCCTCGCCGCTATAGTTCATATCTCTAGGATCTCCGATAGTGATACTGCGCACTGAAAAAAGCCAAATACCTCTTTCTCGATCTATACACCAGCTTCTTGAATTTAAGCTCACCCAATCAAGCTCACCCTGATAATATTTTTCGCATATCTCATTGCACGGTTTTAGTAAGTCGTATTTCTCGATATCCTCTTTTGAAATACGCTCTGTAACAAACGCCATTCTCTACTCCTTAAGAATTTATAATTTTAGACTGCTTGCGGGTTGCCGCCGTCTTTTGCTCTTACGACAAATCGTTTAGCCATTTGCGCAAATGGCTAAATATACGCCAAATTTCATCTTTCTGCGCCGCGTAAATTTTAAAATTTCGCTTTTATGTAGGCGCTGTTTTCTTGCGGGTCTCTCGCCGATAACTCGCCGCCTGTAGTTTAGATGAAATTTTGAAATTTCGTCGTCCGCGCGCACGAATAAAATTTTAAAATTCCACGCTGCATAACACGAGCGGACGAAATTTTACAAAATTTTACCGCCGCAAATCAAAGCGACGAATGAACGCGCTGGCGCACAGAAATCGCGCGAATTAGTAAATGTCGCGTTTAAATTTTATCGATAAATTTATGAATCCCGCCTACGCTTCGGCGGTTTCGTTTTCGTCGATTACGGCTTGCATCGTGTCTCTGGCGTGCTGCAGCCAATCTTTATCGCTCGTGTCGAGCAGGTCTAGGTAGATGATTTTGACGTGTCCGCTGTGGACGGTGAAATCGTGAGAGTTTGCGATGTGCTGCGTGCCGATGAGTACCACGGGCTGGACGCGCAGACCGAGCTTGCTAACGATCGCTTTGGCGCCGCTTTGGAATTGCAAAAGCTGCGTGCCGCGATGTCTAGTGCCTTCGGGAAACATCGTGATGACGCGCCCTTCGCTCACGCGCTGCTGCACTTCATGCACGATCCGCACCAGATCGCGCGGATTTGAGCGATCGACCTGGATCATCTTCGGAAGCGTGATGATTTTGCCGATGATAGGGATGTCTGCGATCTCCTTTTTAGCGATCCAGCAGATATCGGCGGGATGGGTTTCTTCGAGCACGACGATATCCATTATACTTTGGTGGTTGGCGATTACTAGCTGCGCGCGCGGATCGGGGGTACCTACGATCTGGATATCATATCCGATACCATAGCGCTGGAAGCGCCCCCAAATGCGGCGAAAGCGGCGATGAGAGGAGTTTTTCACCGCCATGGCGATAACGACGCAAACGACGGTAAAAATAAACCAAATCGCGTAAAATAACGCTCTAATCCTTGCTAAGTTCATCTTTTTTAACCCAGCCGATCTTGTTGCCGCCCAGCATGATTTTATAAAATTCCTTATTCGTACCCAAAATTTCGACCTTCTCAGGATTTTTAGTCACGTAAAACACGGTGGAGCTTTGCATAGGCAAAATTCTAACCGGGGAATTTTGCGCATTGCTGCCCGTGCCATATGGCCTTTGCGCATAGAAATTTACCGCCAAAATCAGCACCGCGAAAATAAGCGGCGTGATATTTTTGCTAAGCAGAAACATCACCAAAAGCACGGCAGCTAGCGTGTAGATCGCGATCTGCTTATAGGCTTCGAACTTGCTCTCTTTCGGATTTAGACCGATCTGCGTGCTAAGATCCTCGGCGCGCGGATTAAGCTCAAGACCGAAATTTTCAAATTTTTTAGTATTAAGATTAAAATAGCTGAAGTCTAAATTTGTGATATTTTTATCCACGACGGCGAAATAATATCCGCTCTGACTTGTGTACGTGCCGCGTACGGAGTCCACACCCTGCTTGATAATGGCTGGATTATCGATGCTAAAAGCGCTGATTGCGCCGTTTCGGATACCAAGATCGAGCGTGAGTAAATTCGATGCGTCGTCAAATTTTGTAGTTTTGTAGTTTTTAAGTTTCAGCTCGTCGGCTACGATATGCGAAAAATTAGGCTTCGTATCAAGCTTCATAAATTCCGGATTATCAGGTTTGATAGAGCTTTTTTCAAAGAATTCTCCGTTGCGCTGCAGCGTCAAAACGAGCTCATTTATCTTATCGCTCTTATCGCTTGCTGCAAACCACAGCGTCGTCTCAAACATCTCGTCGCCCTCAATCCACGTAAGATTGTCGGCATTAAGCCACTTCATGCCATTGGTGCGGCTGATCTCTAGCTTTGGCTTAACGGTGATTTTCTGCCCTAAATACAAGGCGAAATCAATATTAAAAATTTGATTGCAATACACCTTCCTAGGCATCCCGCTGGCTTTTAGCGTAAGCTCCTTAGGCTTAATGTCCTGATAGACCTTATCGTCGGATACATCAAGATCGACTTCGTTAGTAGGCGCCAAAGCCTTAAGATCGTCGATGCTTAAATTATCCATCGACATAACCTCTTTTTTATTGTATTTCAGCATTACCTTAGAATTATCGCGCGTCTGCGGCTCGTCGGGCTTATCCTCAGCTTTTTTCGGCGCATATTTACTTAGATCATCAAGCGAATCGATCTCAATCTCCGGCGCAGCAAACGCAAGCGTGCAGACACCTAAAATAGTAAGAATTCTTTTTAGCAAATTAAGCCTTTTAGCATTTTCTCTCCGTCCGTGCCGCCCAAAATAGGCTCTATCGCGCGCTCAGGATGCGGCATCAGGCCGAAAATCTTTTTGTTTTTATCGCAAATCCCGGCAATTGCGTCCACTGAGCCGTTCGGATTTAGATCTGCGCCGTTTTCGTCGCAATATTTTAGCAGCACGCAATCCTCGTCGTATAGCGACTTTAGCGTATCCGCAGGCGCATAATAGTTTCCCTCGCCATGCGCGATCGGGATATTTAAAATTTCGCCCTTGTCGCAACAGTGCAGAAATTTATTGTCGTTTGAAACGACGCGCAAATGGTGAAATTTTGAGATGAAGCTTAAATTTATATTTCTACTCATCGCTCCTGCAAGCAGCTTCAGCTCCAAAAGCATCTGAAAGCCGTTGCAGATGCCCAAAATATAGCCGCCCTTTCGCGCGTGATCAAGCACCGCCTGCATTACGGGGCTAAATTTAGCAATAGCCGCAGTTCGCAAATAATCCCCGTAGCTAAATCCGCCGGGAAGCACGATCAGATCGGCGTTTATGTCGGTTTCTTTATGCCAGATTATCTGCGTTTCGCAACCAAGCTTATCAAAGGCGTATTTGCTGTCGCGCTCACAATTCGTGCCGGGGAAATTGACGATCGCTACCTTCATAGCACAATCTCGTAGTCTTCGATGACGGTATTTGCCAAAATTTCATCGCACATTCTAGCGACGTCGGCGTAAATTTTATCCCTATCCTCGCCATCTAGCTCAAGGACAATCTGTTTAGCTACGCGCACATCTCGCACGCCGCTAAATCCAAGCGAAGCGAGGGCGCGCAAAACCGCCTTGCCCTGCGGATCAAGCACGCCCTGCTTAAGCCTTACGTTTACGACCACCTTCATCGCTTATCCTAAAATTCTACGCAAGACCTCTTCGTAGGCCACTTTTACGCTACCAAGATCCTGCCTGAATACGTCCTTATCGAGCTTTTTGTCGGTTTGTTTGTCCCAAAAGCGGCAGCTATCTGGACTGATCTCGTCTGCAAGCAGGATATTTCCGTCCTTATCTCTGCCAAGCTCGATTTTGAAGTCTACGAGCTTTAAATTTCGCTCATCGAAAAATTTAATCAAGATTTCATTGATCTTGCGCGCGATCTTTTTGAGCTCATCAAGCTCGCTTTGGCTCTTTACGGCGCCAAGCAGCAAGCAATGCTCATCATTTAGTATCGGATCGCCCAACTCATCGTCTTTATAACAAAACTCCACCAGAGCAAACGGAAGCTTCGTGCCCTCTTTGATGCCCAGGCGCTTTGTAAGCGAACCGGTAGCGATATTTCGAGCGATGATCTCAAGAGGAAAAATTTTGCATTTTTTCACGAGCTGCTCGGTCGGGCTGATCGTCTCTACTAGCGCAGTGGCGATGCCGTGCTTTTTAAGCAGATCAAAAATTAGCGTCGAAATTTTGCAATTCAGCGCGCCTTTGCCGTTCTCTTCGGCTTTTTTGACGCCGTTAAACGCCGTCAGCGAATCTTTAAATTCCGAGATCAAAAGGTCGTCACTCTCGTTAACCGACCACATCTTTTTGCCCTTGCCTTCGTAGATAAGCTCTTTTTTGGTAGCTTGCATCACACTCTCCTTACTTGATGTTTAGAATTTTTATCGCGTCTATTGCGGTTTTTAACTGGATATCGTTATTAATCTGCTCTGCGGTGATGAAATTTTTCTCATCCTTTTTCTGAGCATCTTTTTTCTTGGTCTCGACCTTGGCTAACTCGCCTTGCAGGTGCTTTTTAAGATCAGCTTCTTTTAGCGAAAATTCATCCTCGTCGCGGCTCGGCACCTTGCCCGGCGCCACTATGAGATCGGGTGTCACGCCCACCGCTTGGATGGTGCGACCGCTTGAGAGATAGTATCGCGCTATGGTTAGTCGCAAGGCTTCTTTATCTTCGATCGGTAGGATCACCTGCACGCTTCCCTTGCCAAAAGTTTTTTCACCAACTAACACGGCGCGCTTTAGATCCTGAAGCGAGCCGCTTACGATCTCGCTCGCACTCGCGCTACCGCCGTTTACTAATACTACCAGCGGCAAATCGGTGATCTTCTTTTTAGGATCGGCGTTATGCGCTTCGGTTTCGTTTTTTGCACGTCCTTTTTGAGAGACAATAAGACCTTTGCTTACGAATAAATTTACAAGCCCGATCGCCTGATCCAAAAGCCCGCCCGGATTGTTTCGCAGATCCAAAATAATGCCTTTGGCGTCTCTGTGCTCTTTTATAAATTTGCTCGCGTCAGGAACCACGTGCTGATCGAAATTCGTAACGCGCAGATATAAAATTTTATCATCCTCGATCATCTTAGCATAGACCGATTCTACTTTGATTATGTCGCGGATAATCTCGACGTCGAAAGGCTTGCTAACTCCCTTACGCACGATCGTTAGAGTGATTTTGGTTTTAGGCTTGCCGCGCATCTTTGAGACCGCATCGTCGATCGTGATGCCGAAAGTCGCGTTGCCGTCGATACGCAATATCACGTCGTTAGCCTGAATGCCCTTTTTATCGGCAGGAGTCCCCTCGATAGGCGAGATGACGGTCAGAGCGCCGTCTTTCATACCCACTTGAATTCCAAGCCCGCCGAACTCGCCCTCGGTCTGGACTTTCGTGTCGTTAAACGCCTTTTCGTCCATATAGCTTGAGTGCGCGTCGAGGTTATTCATAAGCCCCGAGATCGTCTTATCCACGAGCTCCGAGAAGGTCATCTCATCGACGTAATTGTTTTCGACGATCGCAAGCGTCTTGGTAAGCTTAGCTAGCGCCTCCAGACGCGTTTTTTCGCTGTCTGGCTTTTTGGTCGCGTTGACCTCTCTGGCTTGTAAATTTCCGGTAAAAAAACTGACGCCTAAGAATAGAGAAAATATGAATCCCAAGCCGAAGAAGAGGTGTTTTTGTCGCAAAGTTTATCCTTGAAAGTAAAATGGAGTGAATTTTATAGAAAATTGGCTAAAAATAAGGTAAATTTCATACGAAATTTGCGCGTTTACAGATAAATTTAAGCCGAAAATTTTAAAATCTCACTAAAAAACCTTGACATAAACACACTAAAGTTATATAATGCAATCAACTTCAACTTTAGGAGAAAATTTATGAACGAAACTATTGAAATTTTAACCGATAAAATGCGCTCTTTGCTCGAAAGCAGCATTTCTTTGGCGATCCATTCCAAAAATAGCGAAGTGGGCGTATTGCACATGCTCTGGGCTTTGGTAGCCGACAGCGGCTCTGTGCTAAATCAAATTTTTAATAAATTTAGCATCGAAAAGACCGCGGTCGAACTTGAGATCAAAAGCGAAATTTCGAATTTGCCTACGAGCTCAAACGTCACGAAGGAAAACGTTCGAATCTCGCGCGAGCTGATGAATTCGCTAGAGCTCGCAAAAGGTCTGATGACGAGCTCGGGCGATAAATTTATCGCCGTAGATACCTGGCTGATCGCAAATTTAAACGCCGATCCGCTAAAGAAAATTCTATCTAAATTTGCAGATCTTAGCGAGATCAAAAAGGAGCTTGAGGCGCTTCGCGGCGGCAAAAGCATCGATTCGCAAACCGCCGACGAGACGCTTGAGGCGCTTAGTAAATTCGGCGTCGATCTCACCGCCAAG
Organism: uncultured Campylobacter sp.; assembly: GCA_963523845.1. GTDB lineage: Bacteria > Campylobacterota > Campylobacteria > Campylobacterales > Campylobacteraceae > Campylobacter_B. Next base: position 6,368 of record CAURFS010000080.1, read on the forward strand.
GCAATCGCGGGCGAGCTCGATCCGGTCATCGGCCGCGACGAGGTAATCTCGCGAATGATGCAAATTTTAATCCGCAAGACGAAAAACAACCCTATCCTACTCGGCGAGCCGGGCGTGGGAAAAACCGCGGTCGTCGAGGGTCTTGCGCAGCTGATCGCCAAAAAAGAGGTTCCGCTCAGCCTGCAAAATAAACGCGTCATCGCGCTTGATATGAGTGCGCTGATCGCGGGCGCGAAGTACCGCGGCGAGTTTGAAGATAGGCTCAAAGCCGTCATAAACGAGGTCGTAAAAGCCGCGAACGTCGTGCTTTTCATCGATGAAATTCACACCATCGTAGGCGCAGGCGCAAGCGAAGGCTCGATGGATGCCGCAAACATCCTAAAGCCAGCCCTTGCGCGCGGCGAGCTGCACGCTATCGGTGCTACGACGCTGAAAGAGTACCGAAAGTATTTTGAAAAAGACGCCGCGCTTCAGCGCCGTTTCCAGCCCGTAACGGTCGCGGAACCTAGCGTAAGCGAGGCTACGGCGATCCTGCGCGGCATAAAGGAGCGGCTAGAGGTGCATCACAACGTCACCATCACCGATAGCGCGCTTGTGGCGGCTGCAAGGCTAAGCGACCGCTACATCAGCGATAGATTTCTGCCGGATAAGGCGATCGATCTGATAGACGAAGCGGCGGCGGAGCTTAAAATGCAGATCGAAAGCGAGCCCAACGAGCTTGCCAAGGCCAAGCGCGACATCCTCACGCTTCAGGTCGAAAAGGAAGCCCTTAAAATGGAGGATGACGGCAAAAACGACGAGCGGCTCGCGCAGATCGACAAAGAGATCGAAAATTTAACCGAGCAGAAAAACGCGCTTCAGGCTAAATTTGAAAACGAAAAGTCCGTATTCGGCGGCATCAGCGAGGCTAAGAAAGCAATCGATAGCCTTAAAAACGAAGCCAGCCTAGCAAGACGCAACGGCGATCTTAGCAAGGCTGCCGAGATCGAATACGGCAAGATCCCCGCCGCGCAAGCAAAGGTCAAGGAACTTGAGGCGAAATGGGACGCGATGAAAGAAAACGGCGTGCTTTTGCGAAACCGCGTGGACGAGGAGAGCGTGGCTGAAATTTTAAGCAAGTGGACGGGCATCTCGGTAAGCAAAATGCTCTCCTCCGAAAAGGAGAAATTCCTTCACATCGAGGAGCATCTAAAAGAGAGCGTCGTGGGGCAAGATGAGGCGCTGCACGCCATCGCTCGCGCAGTCAAGCGCAACAAAGCGGGGCTCGTAAACGAAAACCGCCCAATCGGAAGCTTTTTGTTTTTGGGCCCTACCGGCGTCGGCAAGACCGAGAGCGCAAAGAGCTTAGCCAGGTTTTTATTCGACGACGAGCGGGCGATGATCCGCTTTGATATGAGCGAGTATATGGAACAACACAGCGTCAGCCGCCTGCTCGGCGCGCCTCCGGGATACGTGGGCTATGATGAGGGCGGGCAACTTACCGAAGCGGTGCGCAGAAAGCCCTACTCTGTGCTGCTTTTTGATGAGATCGAAAAGGCGCACAAGGACGTTTTTAACATCCTGCTTGGAATTTTAGACGACGGGCGCGCGACCGATAACAAGGGCGTTACGGTCGATTTCAAAAACACGATCATCATCCTAACGAGCAATATCGGCTCGGCTAAGATTATGGAGCTTGACGCCAAAAATGCAGACAAGCCGCGCGAGATCGCGCTTGCCGAGCGCGAGGAGGCGATAAAGGGTGAGCTGAAGAATTATTTCAAGCCCGAATTTATCAACCGCTTGGACGATATCGTGATCTTCAATGCCCTAAGCGAGGACAATCTCATCAAAATCGTGGGCATTATGT
>CAURFS010000081.1:0-8202 GCA_963523845.1 uncultured Campylobacter sp.
ATTTTACCCTGCTCGGCGGAATTTTATCTAGCGGACGGAATTTTGCTTAGTAACGCGAAATTTTATTTTACTAAGCGGAATTTCGCGCAGCTATGAAATTTTGCTTGGCTCTGTTGGGCCCGCGGCTTGACTAGGTTTAAAAAGCGCGTTGTAAAATTTTGCCGCGCCCCGTGCTTTACAGCCCGCTTATTGTCGCGTCTTTATGCTCTTTACATACGGCGCGACTAATGTCATCTTGAAGCGCTGCTGCATTAAATCGCGGCAAATTTTATATTTTTAATGATCCGCAAATACGCCGTATTTTCTGGCAAAATTTCATTTTCAAATGGGCGGCAGAATTTTAAGGCAAAATTTCAAGGCCAAATTTTAATGCTGGAATTTCGACGCTTAAATTTGACGCCGAAATTCCATAGTAAATTTCATATTAAAATTTAGCGCCCAAATGCGTGCAAGTTCTGCTTCAAAACACCGCCTAGCGCTTTATTTCCCCGCATCTAGCAGATCTGCAAGCACCTTTGCGGCGTGATCCTTTGCCTTGACGCTTTTATAGACCTTTAAAATTTTGCCGTCCGCACCGATCAGAAAGGTCGAGCGCACGATGCCCAGATACTCGCGCCCGTAGTTTTTGCGCACCTGCCACGCGCCGTATAGCTTGGCTACCTCGTGCTGCGGATCGCTCAGCAGGATGTGCTTTAGGCTTTGCTTGGCGATGAAGCCCGCGTGGGATTTGGCGCTGTCGGGGCTGATGCCGACGATCACGCAGTCTGCGGCGATAAAATCATCGTACGCGGCGCTAAATTCGCACGCTTCTGTCGTGCAGCCGGGGGTATTATCCTTGGGGTAAAAATACAGCGCGACCCTCTTGCCCGCGAAATCCTTTAGCGCGACGCTCGCTCCGTCGGCGTTTTGCAAGCTAAACTCGGGCGCCACATCTCCGGCTTGCAGCGTGATTTTGCGCTCGCGATCCTCTGCGCTAAACTCGTCTTCGATCTGTGTTTTTCTCTGCATATCGTTTCCTTTTTTTGAAATTTTCAGGCTCGTAGCCCAAATCGCGGCTAAATTTTAATCTTTTTTCATAAATTTATCCTTGCTTGGATAAAATTTTGCTCCGTGCCGTAGCTGCACGCGCATTGGACGGATCGTAAGCAGATCGTTCTAGACGAGACTAATCCTGGAAGCTTGTGCTTTACGGCACGCGTAAAAACATTTGTTGCACATGCCTTGAGGCAGTATGGTACGAGAGCGCCTAGTTATCTATCGTGCCACGCAAATCCCATTCCTCACAGGCAAAATAACGCCTTGCTTTCCAACTCCTCTTAATCTACTTTTAGCTTTTTAACGATATGATTCTGCAAATTTTAAGAAAGGAAATAAGATGAAAACGCTAGTGATCTTATCACATCCCAATTTCGCCGCATCGCGTGTGAACAAAGCCCTATCGCAGGTCGCAAAGGGCGCTACCGGCGTAGAGGTGCGTCATTTGGAGGGACTTTACGGCACCGATACTGCGCGTATTGACACCCGCGCAGAGCAAGACGCGCTATTGGGCGCTGAGCGCATCGTATTTTTGTACCCGATGTACTGGCTAAACGTGCCGCCTATGCTAAAAGCCTATATCGACATCGTCTTTTCGCACGAGCTGGTGGGTTCCGGCGCGCTTAGGGGCAAGGTTCTGCAGCTCGCGCTAAGCGCTAGTACGCCGCTTAGCGAGTACTCCAAACAGGGTGCTATCGGCTTTAGCTTGGATGAAATTTTAACACCGCTTAAGATCGCAGCAAACTACTGCGGGATGGACTTTGCTGTGCCGTTTGTCAGCAGCGGGTTTGAGCCTGGAGAGTTTGGCGACGATGCCGTAGATGCCGCAGCCGCACGCTTTGGTAAGCTCTTGCGAGGCGAGTTGAGCCCCGGCGAGTATCAAATTTAGCAAAGCAAGTGCTCGCTACCCGTGGCTACGAGCTGAAATTTTACAAGAGTGATTTTATTCGCGGAATCTACGCCTTTTAACGAGCCGATCGGTAAAAGCTCAAAAAACGCTCGGATTTAGGGCGAGGCGATCGGTTCGATGATCTGTTCGTGCTGCTATGATCTAGATCGGCTCACTCTTGATGTGGACATCTACGCGAGGATCGGTCGCTACTACGCAAAGCGGCGGCGTGTCACGAGTGCGCAAAATATGAAAACACATCGTTATAAGCGAGCAGGCAGGGCAAAGGCGGGTCTGCGTTTCATAGATATCTCGTGCTAGTGGGGCTTGCGTGCTACATGGATACAAAGCCTGCGCGAAATGCGCACTGCGGCAAATAGGGCAAGACCGCTCTTGGTGTGATTGAGGCTGGATGTCGCGCGGGGTGTAGCTACGCGCATGAGGGAAAAGAGCGCTTATAGCGTTATTTGAGCTGCTACGAAATTTGATTTATCAAAAGAGATTTTTGAAGAAGGAGCAGAATTTATAAAATTTCGCTCCTTGATTTTGTAATGTTTAAAGCGTGCACATCGTTTCGCGCAATGCAGGATTATTTCACGCCGACGATGATTTGAGTAGCTTTGATGATCGCAGTTACTTCGTCGCCGACTGCTAGCGCCAAATTTTTAACGGAGCCGTTTGTGACGATCGCGCTTAGATTCTCACCGCCTGCGGTTCTGACATCGATTTCAGCATTGATTGCGCCCTCTTTAACGGCGGTGATTTTGCCTTTTAGTTGATTTGCAGCACTTAGACGAAGATCATTTTCTCCCTTTGAAATGATGACATTCGGGGCTTTGAATAAAAATACCGCCTCTTTGCCTGCTTTTAAATCCAAAGTTTTTTCAGAATCGACCGTAACGGTCGCTTTTAGCACGTCGCCGCCTCTGGTTTTAGCTGTGATTAGCGAATTTACCGCACCTATTTTTACGTCGCTGATTACGACGTAAAGCTGATTTCTAGCACTGATTGCCATTGTTTCTCCTTGTAAAAAATTACGAGCAATGTTAGCGGCAAATCCTTAAATGAAATTTAAAAATGCTGCGTGTAAGAAATTAATTTGATTTGTTGCGAATTTATATTAAGCCCACTTTTTAAATTCCTGGCTTGCATTATGAAAAATAGCGTTAAAAAATAGATGAAATTTTAAATTCGTATATATTAAATCGAGTTATTTTCCTTGAAATTTTATTCGCTTTTTATAAAATTCTGCGTTTTTTAAAGCTCTGGCGCAAAATTTAGCGTTTGTTTTGCGCATCTGCGAAGTGTACATCCGGATAGAAAATTTATCTCAAATCGCGTCTGGCAAGGCTTTAAAAGCACTCCGCTTAAGCCTCTTCGCTGAATTTTACGCCTCGCACATCGGTTTTATGAGTGGATTGGCGAGCGAGGCGATTTTACATTTGCTTTAAAATTATGACGAGCAGTGCGCTTTGAGCGCAAAATTTCAGCGCACCTTGCTTTGCAGAAAATCACGCAGAATCATCGCGTGGTTGCAGTGCTCGTCCTTTGCGGCGTATAGCAGCGTGACGACCGGCTCGTTTTTAACCTTTTTCAAAAATTCAGCTACGGCGGGATTTTGCTCAAGCTCAGCTAGGTAAAGCTCCTTAAAATGGGCGAAATTCTCAGGCTTATGCGCGAAAAGCTTGCGTATTTCGGTGCTAGGCGTTATATCTTTCGCCCACATATCAAGTTCCAGCGTGTCTTTTTTTATGCCACGCGGCCACAGCCTATCGCAAAGCACGCGAAATCCATCCTCTTCCTCCGCGCTCTCATAGACGCGCTTAATCTTAAATTTTGTCATAGTTTGCCCCTTTAAATTCGCTAATCTTTGATGAAATAATCGCCATCGAAGCTTACGAGCGAGTATTTGCGCTCGCCCCCAAGCGCCTCTACGAGCTCAGGCACGCTAAGGAACGTGAGGCTATCGGCGCCTATAAATTTGCAAATTTCATCCGTGCTCATATTTGCGGCGATCAGCTCGCGCACGCTCGGCGTATCGATGCCGTAGCGCTCGGGATACTTTAGCTCCGGGCTTGCGATGCACATATGCACGTGCGCCGCACCCGCATGGAGCAGAAGCTCGACGATCTTTTTGCTCGTGGTGCCGCGCACGATGCTATCGTCCACGACGACGACGCTTTTGCCGTGCAGTGCCGCGCCGATCGGATTTAGCTTGAGTTTGACCTTCAAATTTCGTACCTCTTGCGTCGGCTCGATGAAGGTGCGGCCGATGTAGTGGTTGCGCACGATCGCCATCTCGAAGGGCAGCTTGCTCTCTTGCGCGAAACCCAGCGCCGCCGGCACGCCGCTATCGGGCACGGGCACGACGAAATCGGCTTTTAGCTCTTTACATTTTCGCGCGAGCGCCGCGCCCAGCTTTTTTCTGACCTCGTATACGTTTTTGCCCTCTACGACGCTGTCGGGGCGCGCAAAGTAGATGTATTCAAACGCGCAAATTCTAGCCTCCGCGGCTTTTAAAATTTGAACCGAGTTGAACTCATCCTTGCCCTCTTCGAAGATCACCATCTCGCCGGGCTTTACGTCGCGGACGAACTCGGCTCCTACGAGATCAAACGCGCAAGTTTCGCTCGCGACGATGTAGCCGCCGTCTTTGAGCCTGCCGATGCTGAGCGGACGCACGCCGTAGCGATCGCGCACGGCAAACATCTTCGAGCGGCTCAGGATCAGAAGCGAATACGCACCCACGCACTGATTCAGCGCCTCGATGATGCGGTCTTTTAGATGCTCCTGCCTGCAGCGCGAGATGAGGTGCAGGATGTTTTCGGTATCCATGTTGGACTGAAAGATTGCCCCTTCGCTTACGAGCTTACGGCGAATTTCGTCTTTATTGATCAAATTTCCGTTATGAACGATCGAGATCTCCCCCAAAGCGTAGTTGCCCGCAACGGGCTGCGCGTCTTTCAGGCTGTCTGCGCCCGCGGTGCCGTAGCGGTTGTGGCCGATCGCGATGTTGCCCTTTAAAATTTCAAAGCTTGCGGGGCTAAAAACCTCCGTCACGAGCCCCGTGGCTTTGATCGTTTTGATATGATGATTAAAGCTCGAGCTGATGCCGCTTGCCTCCTGGCCGCGGTGCTGCATGGCAAAAAGCCCGTAATACGCGGTCTTAGCCGCACCTTCGGAATTTATGACTCCCACGATTGCGCACATTTTCTAACCTCTTAAATTTTATTTTTTAGAAATTTATCTATATTTTGTTTTATACTCGACAGGTAGTCGCTAATTACGCTTTGAACGATGGCTAAATTTAGTCCTTCGTAATCGTGCGCCGAAGCGTTTCTGATCCCGCGAAATCCTGCTATATCGCTCGGTGCGAATATACTTAGAATTTCTATATCGCCGCTATCTTGAATTTTTTGTAGTTGCTCGTTGCAAGAGATTAGATGCATTATTATCGCCGGTCGGTCGCGAAGTTCGTCAGCAAGCGCTTTTTCAACACCGATTTTGCAGATTTGTTGTATCGCGTCTATCTTTTTGCAGATCAACTCAAGCCTTTGCAAATTCCTCTTATTATACATAGATAGCTCCTTCTAGTAGCTTTAGCTTCTTTTCATCGCTCATCGATGCAGTATCGCATATATCTACCGAAATTTTAAATTTATTAGCGATTCGTCCTCTTAGCTCGTCTAAATATATAAACGCTTGCATACCGCCGCCAAGACGAGCGATTGTTTGCTCGCTACTTTCGATCGCCACATCGATATCCGAGGCGATATTCTCTCCGCCTTTGGCGTAGCTGCCGAATAGGCCGACTTTGTAAATTCCAAAGCTTTCAAGCTCGGGCTTTAGCTCGCGCAGAAAATTTAAAATTTCATCTTTGGTTGGCATCTTTTCCTCTTAAATTTAGCCGCAAAGGCCTAAATCCCTAAGCAGTCGTCGATGCCGTAAAGCCCGCTATTTTGGGGCGCTAGCCAAACTGCCGCCTTTATCGCGCCTCTGGCAAAGGTCGCGCGCGAAGTCGCCGTATGATTTAGCTCGATAAATTCGCCATCTCCGTAAAATCCCACGGTGTGACGCCCGACTATATCGCCTCCGCGCAGCGACATCACGGCGATCTCGTCCTTGCCGCGCTCGCCGATGAGCCCGTCGCGACCGCTTACGCGCACGTCTTTTAAGTTTAGCTCGCGCGCGCTTGCGGCACTTTCCGCAAGGCTCATCGCCGTGCCGCTCGGGGCGTCTTTTTTGTGGCGGTGGTGCATCTCTAAAATTTCGCAGTCAAAATCGCGCAGGCTCCTGCTAGCAAGTGCTACGAGCTTGTTTAGCACCGCGACGCCCAGGCTCATATTCGTAGCGTGCAGTACGGGCATTTTTGCGCCGCATTCGCGCAGTAGCCGCTCGCCCTCATCATCCAGAGCCGTCGTGCCGATGCAAAGCGGCTTTGGGTGCGAAAGCGCAAATTTCATTAAGCTTATTGCGCCGTCTCGGATCGTAAAGTCTATCACGACGTCGCAGCTACTAAAAAGCTCGTCGTAGCTGCTCGTTACAGCGCAGTTCGGCGTATAATCAAGCGGTGCGACCGTGTAGATCACGCTTGCTTGCGCCTGATCGAAATTTTTCAGGCATTCGTAGATCATCGTGCCCATTCTGCCGCTTCCGCCGTGAATTCCTATATTTATCATCGCTCATCCTTTAAATTTAGTCCGCTTAGTATAGCCAAATTTTGCTTACGCTATTTTTCAAGACCCAGGTTTAGCGGGATGAAGCTGTTTTGTTTAAGCTCCGCTTCGCTCGGTTTTTTGATCTCTATGCGAGAGGCGCTTACGCCGCGCTGCACGAGTGCCGCTTGCACGGCAGTCGCCCTGGCAAGGGCTAACTCATCAAGACGCGAACGGGTAAATTTCTGCGCCTCTATCAGCTCCTCCATCGCCTCATCGCCGCCGGATTTGATACCGTATTTGACCTTAAGCGCCGCTATGGCTTCATCCGTGGAGAGGCCTTGTTTATTGGACATCAGCGTGAGGGTATTTTGCAGCGAGCGCCTTTTAAACTCGTGAGTATCGAGCTTTTCGTTATACGCAGAGTTTAGGATGATCTTGAGTTCAGGCTTGGCTTTTGCGACCTTGGCTAAATCATCTATTTTAGAGTTCTCGCTGATTAAAATTTCACTGCTCGCCGCCTCAAAATCGATACTTTCGAGCTTTTTTGTATCTACGCCCGCGATCTTTCCCATAAATCTAAACGGGCTTAGCACGATGTCGGAGAGCAGCTTTTTGACCGCGCCCCAAACGAGCGCGCCGTAGCTAAATTTCGGATCGCTCAGCGTACCGCTTAGAGGTAGGCTAAGATCGATCTGATCATCGCTGTCCTTTAGGATCGACACCGCTAACCCGATCGGAAGGCTCAGCGCGTCCTTACTCTGCACCTCTTTGCCGAGCTCGAAGCGGTCTAAATTTAGATCATTGCTTGCGTTTAGCTTGCCATCGTCGATTTTGTAGGCGAGTTTTAAATTTAACTTGCCGCTTGCGATTTCATTGCCGATATACTTGGCGGTATAGGGCGATGCGGGCACAAGCGGGATCTCCTTTAAAACGACGTTTATATCGCTTTTGCGTTTAAAATCCAGCGGATAGGCGCGCGCCGTGATGTTCGCTAGCCCACTTCCGCTTACGAGCGCGCTAAATTTGATATCCGCCGCCCGCCTCGGACTGATCTCGCTGATGCTTGCTTTCATATCGCTGATGCGCAGTTTAAAGGGCGTTGCTAGACTCTCATCGGTGAAATTTAAACTTCCGCCGCTAAGCGAGATATTTTTTACGCTCCACGAAAAGTTTGCCTTGCTTTTCGCGGGTCTGCTAGGCGCAGCTTCGGCGGGCTTTGCAGCCTGTTTTGCCTGCGCGGCGGGCTTTATCAGCGAAGTTAAATTTAAACGCCCGTCTTTATTTAGCGAGATATTTGCCGCGGGTGAGCCAAGAGCGATTTTATTTAATGTGAGAGAGTTTGGGCTTAGTGCGATTTGCGCGACATTCAGCGATGCAAGCGAGAAAATTTTATCCCTACCCGAGCTTAACGCCAAGCCCTTGCCCGATAGCTTTGCTTCGAGCGAGAATGCGTTTGAAAGCTTCAGCTGCCCTTGCGTAGCGAGCTCGCCCGCGATGGAGCCCGTGATAAATTCCGCCGCGTATTTGTTAAAGACGCTCAAGTTCGGCGCATTTAGGCTGAAGTTCACGCCTACGTTAAGCGGCGCGATGCTAGCCTTGGCGTCCGCGCTAGCCGTGATT
>CAURFS010000082.1:0-8199 GCA_963523845.1 uncultured Campylobacter sp.
GAGCTAGCTAGCGTCGAGCTAGCCGAATCGCTGCGAAGTCTGGGTCTGCAAATGGGGCGGCTAAAGACGGGCACCTGCCCAAGGATCGATGCTAAGACGATCGATTTTAGCGTGCTTGAGCGCCAAGACGGCGACGCCGATCCGCGCCCTTTCAGCTTTCGCAGTAAAAATTTTGCGCCGAAGCAGCTTGCTTGCTTTATCGCTTATACGAACGAGCGCACGCACGAGATCATCCGCGAAAATTTCGCCCGCGCGCCGATGTTTACGGGGCAAATTTCAAGCACCGGCCCGCGCTACTGCCCGAGCATCGAGACTAAAATTTATGAATTTCCAAATCGCGACCGCCACCACGTCTTCGTCGAGCCGCAGACGCGCGAGGCTACGGAGTATTACGTAAACGGCCTCTCTACGAGCCTTCCTTACGACGTGCAGATTGCGTTTCTGCGCACGATCAGAGGCTTTGAAAATGCTAAAATTGTCCGCCCCGGATATGCGATCGAGTACGATTTTATCGATCCTACCGAGCTTAAACATAGCCTCGAGACCAAAAAGATCCGCGGGCTTTTTTTAGCGGGGCAGATCAACGGCACCACCGGCTACGAGGAGGCCGCGGCGCAGGGGCTGATGGCGGGCATCAACGCCGTGCTTGATTTGCGCGGGCGGCAGCCTTTGATTTTGCGTAGAGATGAGGCGTATATCGGCGTTTTGATCGATGATCTCGTCACCAAGGGCACGAACGAGCCTTACCGAATGTTTACTTCGCGCGCGGAATTTCGCCTGCTGCTGCGCGAGGGCAACGCCGTGCTGCGTCTAAGCGAATATGGCCGCGAGATCGGGCTTTTAGACGAGGCTAGCTACGAGCGGGCGCGCAAGTTTAAGCTCGATGTGCAGAGCGGAATGGAATTTTTGCTAAAAACGCAGATTACCCCTTCGAAACAGACGCTTAGCCTGCTGCAAAGTATCGGCGCAGAGCCAATTTCGCAAAGCTGTAACTTGCAAAAAATCGCCTCTCAAAGCGGCTTTTCAAAAGCGGGATTGCTCGCTCTGGCGCCGCATTTTGAGGGCTTTAGCGATGAGGTTTTGGATGAAATTTTAACGCAGTGCAAGTATCATTTCTACATCGCGATGCAGCGCGCCGAGGTCGAGAGGATGAAGGGGCTGCTAGGCGTCGCGATCCCGCCGCAGATCGATTTTAGCAAGATCGGAGGGCTTAGCAACGAGATCGTGCAGAAGCTAAATCGCTTTGCGCCGCCGACGCTGTTTGCCGCGAGCGAGATCAGCGGCGTAACGCCCGCCGCGATCGATATTTTGCATATCTACATCAAACAAAATTTTGGCTTGAAATAATCGGCGTGCCTGGCGTGAGAAAGCCGTAGTAGAATTTTACTACACAGGCAAAATAGGAATGAGTATGCAAGATGAGTTAAATTTAAGCCTGAAAAAAAATGCAAGAAACTACGACAAAGAGCCGCTGGTCATCAAAGACGAAACCAATCAAGTCATAAAAATTTCGATTATTTTGATGCTCGCGTTAATGACTTTCGGAATTTTAAGAAGCGTATTTTTTGGCGGCAACTCCGATATATTTAAAATTTCATTATATTTTTTGCTCGTCATAAGCAGGAGAAAATTCGATATGAATTTCTATAGAAACGCTTATGTCTATTTTTACAATGATAAAATCGTCAAGATAATTGACGGTAACATTTTTGCGGAAATTGCGCCGCGTCAAATACGAAAGCTTCACAAAACAGTATCCTACGCGCTTCCGATACATTACGGGCTAGATAGCGTCGGCGGTAAATCAGGCATAATATTTCTTGTCGTTATCATGGCGGCGATGTTTGTAGTGCTGCCCGTAGAGACATCTATTTTTATAATTTTAGCGACGATCTGCGCAGTGCTTTTGCCCCAGATCATTTTTCATTTTGGCAAGGGCATTGATAGCGTTTTTGATATGATATTTTTACAGGGCAAAAACGGTTTGTTTTGTAATTTTATGATAGCGATCCAAACGATTACGCCGAGCTGCGTAGATATTTCAAGGCTGTTTGCAACAAAAATTTAGACTTAGCCGAAAAGAAAATCACGGCGCTATTTGAAGTGAGTAAATTAGAGATAAATTTATTAGCTAAATTTATCACGGAGCGCAACAAAAAGGGCGATACTTAGAGTTAAATTTGTATTTTAGCAGAGCCGGTAAAGTTTATAAAATTTAAAAATTATAGTTAAATTTTGCACTCTCGCTTTAGGTTTTTAAATTTGATTCAAAATTTTACGATCCGTCAAATTTGATCCTATCTGCTAATTCCTGTCAGGGGTGGAACACAGATAGAGCCTATCGCTCCCAGCACGCCAAAAGAGGATAAATTTACGGCGAAATTTTACGCAGTCCGGGTAAAATTTTATTTGCGAAATGAGAACGGGATTTAAAATTTAACCGTTTTTTCAAGCGAATTTTGCCACAATTGCGCTCAAATTTCATTGGGGCGAAAGATGAAAAAATATACCAAACAAATCCTTGCGATGCTCGCGCTAAACGCGATCTACAGCGGCTCGGGGATTTTGATTTTAAGCTTTATCAATAAATATCTACTTGACGGCGCCGAAAGAGGCGGGCGTATCATCGCGCTATTTTTTGGGCTTTTGGCGCTATTTCTGCTGCTTTCGGTGCTAAGCCGCATCATGCTTTGCAAGATGGAAAACGACTTCGTGTTCGATCTGCGCACCAAGATCATCAAGCAGATCATCGATACTAAGTTCGAGCGTATCGAGGCTGCGTCGAAGGCGAACCTACTTGCGTCCCTTTCCAGCGATATTTCGCGCCTAACCGAGGGCTTTATGCGAATCTCCGAGCTCATCCAAGGCGCGATGATCGTGCTATTTTGCGGCATCTACGTGCTGTATATCGCGCCTATGATGTTTGCGTTTTTATTCATCTGGATCGGCGCGCTGATGGTATTCAACCGCTTTTTGATGAAAAAAGTCATGCAAAATTACGATCTGTACCGCCAAAACGAGGACGTTTTGTATAAAAACTACGCCGCGGCGATCGAGGGGCACAAGGAGCTGTCGTTAAGCCTAGCCAAAGCAAAGAGCCTATACGAAAACGACTTTTTGCCCAATGCGCAAAATTTACGCCAAAGCTCGCTGCGAGCCGAGGTTTACGGCGCGTTTGCGAGCAATTTTATGAATGTAATGATGCTCGGCGCGGTGGGCTTTGTGCTTTATTTCGGGCTAAGCGGCGGCAAAGCGGAGCTTGCAAACGCCGTAACGATCGCGCTTACGGTGCTTTTTTTGCGCGCGCCTTTGATGATGCTCATATTCTCGCTTCCTAGCGTGCTGCGCGCCAAGATCGCCTACGCAAAGATCAATGAGTTAGGTCTAGATCCGTTCGTGCAGGGCTTTGAGCTTGCGCAAATGCAGCCGTGGCACAGCCTGGAGCTTAAAAACTTAAGCTTTTCGTACCCTGGCGGTAAATTCGGCATCAAAGAGGTAAACTTGCAGCTAAATGCGGGCGAGACGGTGTTTTTAATCGGCGAAAACGGCAGCGGTAAATCGACGCTTTTTATGATCTTAGCGGGTCTTTATACGCCGCAAGCAGGCGAAATTTTAGCCGACGGCGCGGCTCTTAAACCCTCTGATCTGCGCGCTTACAGCAATAATATAAGCGCCGTTTTCAGCGATTTTTACCTCTTCGACTACGCTACGGGCGATGCGGAGATCGCGCGCGAGTGGTTGGCGCTTACGCACTTGAAGGATAAGGTTGAGCTAAAGGGGGCTAAATTTAGCACCACGAGCCTATCTAGCGGGCAACGCAAGCGTTTGGCGCTCGTAAGCGTGCTGATGGACGGGCGAAAATTTTTGATACTCGATGAGTTTGCGGCCGATCTCGATCCGCAGTTTCGCGCGGAGTTTTACGAGCGAATTTTGCCCGAGCTGAAATCGCGCGGATACACGATCTTTGCGATCTCGCACGATGATAAATACTTCGGCGCTGCAGATAAAATTTATAAGATGCAAAGAGGCGAAATTTCGCGTATAAAGTAAAGCGGCGAAATTTTAAAATTCTACGCAGAATTTCGCGATGGAATTTGGCGTCTAGATGAAATTAGCCTTAGGATTTTGCTACGAAATTCCACAATTGAAATTTAAGTGGCAAGGCGAAATTCGCTTAAAATTTTACAGCGTAAATTCCGCTTCAAGCCCCTATGCTAAAGTTTGCAGTAGATAGAATTTTGCCTCTTTGGCGCAAATTGCAAAAATTTAGCCGAAATTTACTAAATTTTGATTATACTGCACCCACAATTTAAAAAGAAAGGATAGGAATGAAAAAAGTTCTTATTGCATGTGCTGCGGTTGCGGCGTTTAGTTCGAGTGTATTCGCCGCTGATGGCGCTACTTTATATAAAAAATGCGTGGCCTGTCATGGAGCTAACGCCGAGAAGCCTTATCTTGGCGGCAAAGTACCTGCACTAAACACCTTAAGCAAGGAAGATATCATCGCTAGCCTAAAAGGCTACAAAGACGGCACCTTGGGCGAGGGCAAGGGAAAATTCGGCATGATGGGCGTTATGAAGGGTCAAGCAGCTTCGCTCAACGACGAATCGATCGAAGCGCTAGCCGATTTCATCGTCTCTAAAAAATAATTTCAAACTTCATTCGGCGGGCTTCGCGCTCGCCGAGCTTCGCTTAACCTTAAATTTCAAAATTCTACGCTAATATCACGTAAAAATTCCAAAGGCTCATAATGTTTAACGGACTGATCAGAGAGATCGCGCAGGTCGCGAGCTTTAGCGGCGATTTGCTGCGACTGCGCGCGAAATACCGCCCCGCACTCGGCGATAGCGTCGCGGTAAACGGCGCGTGCCTGAGCGTGACGCGGCTTTTTGCAGACGGATTTGCGGTACAGCTTTCTAGCGAAACGGCGCGCGTCATCGCCGTGCAAAACCTGCGC
Source organism: uncultured Campylobacter sp. (assembly GCA_963523845.1). Classification (GTDB taxonomy): domain Bacteria; phylum Campylobacterota; class Campylobacteria; order Campylobacterales; family Campylobacteraceae; genus Campylobacter_B. The sequence continues at coordinate 4,958 of CAURFS010000082.1, forward strand.
GGCTCGGTGCATATTGAGCCAGCGATGCGGATTGGAGATCGCATAGACGGGCATTTGATCCAAGGACATGTCGATGCCGTGGGTGAAATTTATAAAATTTCAAAGCTTGCAAGTGGCGTCGATTTTTTCATCCGTGCGCCGCTACATATAGCGCCGCTGCTAGCGCCGAAAGGCTCGGTGGCGATCGACGGCGTGAGCTTAACGATCAATGAAGTGCTTGAAGGCAGCGGCACGCCCGGGCGAAATTTTAACAGCCAAGGTCTTGACGGCGGAAATTTTATTCGCAAAGAGTCGCGCTGTGCAAATTTTAACGGCGCAAGTTTGCACGGGCCAAATTCTAGCGGCTCAAATTCCGTTCGCGATCCGAGCTCACTGGGCGTAAATTTAAAAAGCGGAGCGCAAAGCTGCGCCATTCGCCTTACGATCATCCCGCTGACGCTCAAAGATACGCTCTTTGGATCCTACAAAATCGGGCGCCGCGTAAATATCGAAACCGATCTGCTCGCGCGATACGTCGCGGCGCAGCTACGTTTTGCCGGCGGACGACCCGCCAGTCGCGGCACTGTCGCGGCGCGCGATGAGAGCACTGCAAGCGGAAAAGATGGGCTTTCGTGGGACGCGGTAGATAAAATTTTGAGCCTGTATTAAGCGGCACGCGATGGCTAAAATCGAAATTTGCAGAGAAAATCTTGAGTTTGTATTGGACGGACGCGGCGTGCTGGCGGGCTTTAGCACGCGGCTTGGCGGCGTAAGCGGCGGAGCCTACGCGAGCTTAAATTTAGGAGATCACGTAGGCGATGATCCGCAAAACGTCGCGCAAAATCGCGAAATTTTAGCCGCCGCACTCGGTATCGTGCCTCGAAATTTAAAATTTATGCGCCAGATCCACTCAAACAAAGTTGAAATTTTACGCGCAGCTAGCGATAAAATCCCACCCTGCGACGGGCTTGTGACCGATCTGCACGGCGTGGCGCTTTGCGTGCTGGTAGCGGACTGCTCGCCAGTGCTGATCGCTGATGAGCAGCGCGGCGTGGTTGCTGCGGTGCATGCGGGGCGCGCGGGCGTGAGCCAGCGGATCTGCACCAATGCGATAAATTTAATGAGCGAGCGCTTCGGCTGCGTCGCTGCGGAGCTGAAGGTGTTTGTAGGCGCGAATATCAAGGCGCGAAACTACGAACTTGGCGGGCTTGATCTGGGCGAGTTTGAGCGCTACAAAACGCAGGGGCATTTCGATATGAACGCCGCGCTGCGCGACGAGCTCGCAGCTGCGGGGGTGCGAAACGTTAAATTTGATCCGCGCTGCACTTTTGAGAGCGAGCAGCATTTTTCTTACCGCAGAGATGGCGTCACGGGGCGCTTCTGCGGGTTTGTGATGAATAAAATTTAATCAATTTAGAGTTGTGGATTAAAAACAAAAAATTCCGAAATATCTACTTCCAAAACATCTGCTATTTTTATCAAATGCTCGATATTAAAATGTTTTTTATTGATATGAAGTTCAGCCATTGAGATCGTTCCTACGGCTTTGTGTCCGATGGCTAAGGCGAGCGAAAGCTGCGAAACGCCTTTTACCGTTCTGATACGCTTAACATTATCGCCGATAGCCTTGTAAATAGCGTCCATCTTCTCATCGGTTATCGTGCAATCCTTCAAATACACCTACCTATAATTAAACTAACCATAAGTATATTTGGATTATAATCCGCTATCAACTAACTATAGTTAGAAATTTTAAAATTTGGATGCACATTATGGAAAGTATAAAAGTTTTAAAAGAGATATTAGAAGCCAAAATGATACTACTAATCCCATCATATGTTCAAATTGCTTTCGAAAAGATCATGCATGAATTTAATAGCAAATCAGATGCTGAAGAATTTATTTATGAGCAATTATGTCCTATGCATCATAGTGATGATCGTATATCGTTAAGATTTTGTGAGGATAGCGGAATTTCAAAGAATAAATATCAAGTACCGCTTATGACATATGATACTGTTGCGGGTGATATATTGCTTGATATGCAGATGAATTTACGAAAAAATTTTATCACTACAATGTGCATAAGAACATCAACCGATGGGGAATGTATGCTGACGTTGGCAGATACCCATTTGACGGTGCAGTTTTTTTCATACGCCATAGTCGCAGCTATAATGAAAATATATAGAATTGGCGATTATGATCGTATTATACTGGATTTTCCAAATTTTTAATCAGTAATTTTTTATTAGGAGTATTTTATGGAAGTTATCATATTTTTTATAATTTTAACTGCAATAGGCTGGGCAACTAGTGATGATATAAAAACCAATAATAGAAATGATACTAGTAGCAGCATAGACATAGATAAAGAGAATACAGATGTTACAATGAAAATGTCTAATACATATATGGACTTTGAAAGATTTTTAAAAAACAAAGGTAAAGCCAAAAATATTTTTATAGAATTTTTAGATGAATTCTATGGTTTTAAACTTGGCAAAGTTGGAATTTCAAATTTTGTTATTGATGTGCTTTTGCGTGGGTCTAAAAAACAATTTCATAATTTTTCCGATGTCTGCGCTTTTTTCGAATCGCAATGGCAAGTAAGATTGAAATATGACTATAACGATACGGATATAGCCTATATATACTATTTCATCGATATCGCATTTAAAATTTGCGGAATTCTAAATGGTGAAATTGACAACGAAGTTAAGGTATGCGTAATTAGAAACTATTCTGAGAATGATGGATTTGTATCAGCTTTGCTTTATATGACATACGGACGACAAATTTCAACAATTTTAACTTGCGTAAATCAACTTAGCATATTCGCTACAGTCTATAGTATCAATATTATTAATGGTGCAGATAAAACAAAAACTCGTGAATTTATAGTGAATGAATTTGAAAATTTCTTGCCAAGGTTGATGTATTAAGCGCTAAAAATAAACGATAGAATTTTTTATTGATTTTTAAAATTGTTAGACCTTTTTTGTATACTATCAAAAAATTACGAAATTTCAATAAAATGATGCCTTGATGAAATAATAAACTATACATCATAATATAACTCTCGATCTCTCATCTTTATATAATCAAGCTTATTTTAATAAAGATTTAAATATAATCTCAGCTTCAATTCACACACACCAATCCTAAAATTTGGTTGCGTTTGTTAAAAACAAATGTTAACGGGTGTGGAGGAGAAACATAAATTTCGGGGCAACCCACAAGTAGAAAACTCATGGTAACAT
>CAURFS010000083.1:0-8166 GCA_963523845.1 uncultured Campylobacter sp.
CTTATTTGCAACTTTAAAATTTTGCAAGATACTCGCTCGTAGCGTTAAATTTCAATACGCGGGCAGTGGAAATTTTAAGAAAGCAGAGCTAGATAAAGCGAAATTTCACATAAGGTCTGTGTAACGCGGTATTTGCGCACAAGATATAAGCGCTAAAAAGGAGAAACATTCGGAATTTGGCGCGTAACGAGCGGTGAACTATAGTCAAACAAACTTCAAATTAAAAATCTTAAATTTTAATCCGCGGACGCCAAATGAGCTCAAGATCAAAATCCACGTAAATTTATACGGCGAGACAGCAAGCCTAAGGTCTTGCGGCGCCACGGGCGGTGCAGTATTCGCGAGGCAAAATATAGACGCCAAGAAGCGGAAGGCGCTTGAAATTTAGCGCGCGGCGGTCATAGAGAGCCGAAAATCCACAGCGCTCGAAGCTGTGCAACAAAACCAAATCTACCCGCAGCAGCCACAATCGCAGCGCGAAGAGGCAGCAGGGTGAAGCTCGCTGATGTAGAGCTTCACGGAGTCAAATCCTTGCTTTTTCGCCCACGAATAGGCGTCGCTTGCGAAGCCGAAATCCGCAAAACGCAAGAAACTCTCCACGTAGGATTTGCGCGCATTTTGATAATCTATGTAGTAGGCGTGCTCCCAAAGATCGCAGGCTAAAAGCGGAATTTTGCCGCGTGCGATCGGTGTGTCCGCATTTTGCGTCGTGATGATTTCTAAATTCGCCGCGCGCTCGTCGCACGCGAGCCAGCACCAGCCGCTGCCAAAAAGCCCCAACGCGCGCTTTAAAAACTCGCTTTTAAAATTTTCCATCCCGCCGAAAGCCTGAGCTAAAGCGTCCGCCAGCTCGTCGCTAGGCTCGCTTGGCTGTGCAATACAATCGAAGTAAAAATCGTGGTTGTAAATTTCAGAGGCATTGTTAAAAATACGGCTAAAACCTAGGCAAATTTGATAAAGCTTTGAAATTTGCGAAAACTCGCACTCCTCGCCGCGCGCCTCCCTGAAAGACTGCGTGATGATTGTAAAAAGATCCGCGTTTTGTATCGGCGTATCCGCAATGTCTCGATTTAGGGTGGAGACGTAGTCCTCGTAAAGCCCGCCGTGGTGAAATTTTAAGCTTTGCAGGCTAGAGATTTTATTCGCGCGCGGATCAAAAGGCAGCGCCCTGGATCTAAACACTAATAATCCTCGCTGTCCAAATCGCTATAATCGTTAAAACCGTCGTCGTCTTCGTAGCTGTAATCATCCTCGTCGTAGTTGTAGTTGTAACTCTCGTCGCCTCCGATTAAATCATCGTCCTCATATTCGTCCTCATCGAACTCTTCGTCTTCGAAGTCATCGAAATCAGCCATTTTGCTCTCCTTTGTCGTTGGAATTTACTTTTGATTTTACGCATTCGCTTGCTATTTCCGGGATATTTTCGATATAAACGCTCTGCGATGGGAAGGCAAACGATAGTCCGTTTTGCTCCACGATCTCCATTATTTTAAATAAAACATCCTCTTTAGTTTGGATAAAATTTGCCCATATTACGGTTTTTGTGAAGCAGTAAACTAAAATATTAATGGACGAATCGCCAAAGCTATCTAACGCCACGAACATGGTGCTTTTATAGCCCGCTAAATCGTCAATAGAGACCATGTTTTGCCTATAGCGCATACGAAAATCTTTAGAATTTAGCGCTGTATCGGCAGATTGAGCGATGCCCGGGTGAGATTTTAGCATCTCTTTGATGTCGTTTACGCACTTTCGCAGTTGAGCCGTGCTCGCACCATATTCGACGCCCACGGTAAGCTTTAAATTCCGCCCTACCTTCCTGCGGCTCCAGTTTTTGATATTTTGCGCCATTATGTTGGAATTCGGCACAAAAACAAGAGCGTTGTCAAAGGTTCTGATCGTCGTCTTTCTAAAGCCCGTTTCTACGACGTTTCCTTCTATGTCTCCTAATACGACCCAATCACCTTGTGAGAACGAGTTATCAAACAATAGCATCACGGATGAGAAGAAATTCGCGATGATGTCCTTGGTCGCAAACGCGATCGCAAGTCCGCCGATTCCAAGAGATGCCATAAGCGCCGAGATGTCAAAGCCTAGACGCTTTAGCACCAAAAGTGCGGCGATGATGATTACTATGACGTATAGAATTTTAACGACTAGATTTATGATATCTTTTCTGACGCCCTTTTTCGTGATGTTTCCAAGCACGACAATACCGTAACCATCGATGATTTCGATAATGAGCCATGCCCAAAGCACCACGTAAACGATCGAGAATAAATTTGCAAATTTTATCGGCACTGGCGCCGGATAATAAAAGATACTAAGACAGATATCAACTGAATAAGCGATCAGCAAAATACCCATCGGACGCTTGATAATGCCCACTACTTGCGTTTTTAGAGTTTCGCTATCCAGCGAAAAGCTTTTATTGAAGAATTTAAATACGAAATAGATGATGTTGGCAAGCAGCCTGCGAAGCGAGTAGAAAAATAGCGTAATTAGCGTGATTAGAATGAGCTTGCCGAAATTTACGTGGCTGAGCTTAAACGGAATTTTATCGTTGATATAATCGATCACCGATTTAAAATTTAAGCTCGTAAAAACCACGCTACTTGCGAGCAGATCGCTATTTCGCGATAGATACGTAAGCACCTCGTCGTAGGTCTGCTTGTCGTTTTTCAAATCGTTGATTTTAGATTCTAAGGCGTCTATCTGCTCTTGACTGCTTAGATTGTTTTTCAAATCATTAAGTTTGCTAAAATCCCTAGTTTGGATATTTAGTAGCGTACTACTCAGCTCGCTTTCAAGCGCACTTCTGCTTGCGCCGTTTACAAACATATCCTCAATTTTCATAAGCGAGGTATAAAAGATCTCTGCCATCTCCATTTTTTCCAAATCCGCGCTTGCATTTACGTATTCGGGAGAGCTCTGCTTTTTGGCGTATTTTTTGAGCGTAGTTTGGATGTTCTTTTTATTTTGCGCATACGACATTATGCTTTCGATATCCATATCCTGCTGCGTAATCGCGAAAGGCAGGCGATCAAAGAGCTTAGCTTTATTGCGGTCGATGGCGTCCAGTTCGTTTTTGCTCGCGTTGGCGTCGCCGCCGTTAAGCAGGGAGCTACGCTGCAAATTTAGCTTTTTAATCTCTTTGATTACAGAGATAAGCGTCTCTCCATTAGGAGCTTTTTTCTGCGAAGTCTCCGTTTTAGCGACCTTTTCTGCGATCATATTTATTACTTCGGTTTTATTGCCATCCTCCGCACCGAGGGATTTGGATAGAATTTTAGCGACTTCTTTTTTGATCTCGGTTTTGTTGTTTTCTAAAGTAAGATTTGCCTCTGGAGTAGAAGAATTCGTCTCTACAAAGCTTCCCTCACCGGTCGTGTTGAGGTCTGCAAACGCTAAAGCAGCGCTAAAAAGACTAATCGTTAAAAAGCTGATTATAGATTTTTTCATAATCCATTCCCTTATTTAATAGCGTAAAATGTGCGCCTTCGTCGTCGTAGTTGAATAGTTCGCCCGTTTCGATGACGTAGTGCCAGCCGTAAATTTTAATCTCGCCGTTTTTGTAGGCATATTTGATGCCAGGAAAGCTAAGTAAATTTTGCATGGAATTTATAATATTTAGTCGCTCGGTTATCCACTCACGCTTGTCGGTGCCGAGGTCTTTTAGCTTTTCGACCTCGTCTTTTACAGGCTGCATTAAATTTAGCCAGCGCCTTACGTTTGGAATTTTTTCGAGCTTTTTTGCGTCATAAAACAGCGCCGCGCAGCCACCGCAGTTGCTGTGCCCGCAAACGATGATATTCTTGATATTTAGCGAATATAGTGCGTATTCAATCGCCGAAGTAGTCGCTAAAAATTCCTCGCTAATGCGGTATGGAGGAACGACGTTTGCGATATTTCGCACGACGAAAAGCTCGCCCGGAAGCGTCGAAGTAATTAGGCTCGGCACCACGCGCGAGTCAGAGCAGCCGATAAAAAGCGTGTGAGGTTTTTGATGATTTGCCAGACTTCCGAAAAGCTCGGCATGCTCGGCAAAATTTTCTTCCATAAATTTAATAGCTCCATTTATTAACTGGCTGGGCATACTTTCTCCTTAAAAAAGTCGGGAATTATATATTACTTTCATAAATAGATAGAATTCCGGAAATTTTTAATTATATATTTACCAAATTTTCGCTAAACTCCCCGCTCATAAATCAAAAGAAGGAGAAAATATGAGTCTATACGACAGACGAAATTACGCGGACGGCTATGAGCTATCGGACGCATCACTGGAACAAGGACGAATCTCTCAGACTATCAAACAAACCTATGCGCTTTTAACCGCTTCTATGATAGCTGCGGCGGCAGGGGCTTTTGTGGCGATGAGTTTCGGCGTGAGCTTGGCTATTCATCCATTTTTATATCTAGTGCTTTTAATGGGGCTGATCTTCGGTATGCAAGCAGCCGTAAATCGCGGCGCCAACACGATCGCGCTGGTTTTGCTTTTTGCATTTACCTTTATTACCGGTCTTACTCTAGGTAAATTGATCGCTATTTATATCGCAGCGGGTGCCGGAGACGTAGTAACGCATGCGTTTGTGGCTACGGCGATTACTTTCGGTGCTCTTACCGTTTATGCGATGAATACAAAGACAAATTTCGACTCTTGGGGCAAACCGCTATTGGTATCGCTTGTGGCTATTATCGTGCTAAGCCTTTTGAACTACTTCTTTTTCAAAAGTACCGTGCTTGATATAGCGATTTCAGCTTTTTCGGCTTTAATCTTTTCGATGTATATCATCTACGATACTAAAAATATTATAAACGGCACCTACACTTCACCGATAATGGCTGCCGTAGATATGTATCTAAACATCTACAATCTATTCCTTTCGTTGCTAAGAATTTTCGGCGCAAGCAGAGACTAAATTTTACGCACCGCTTCGTGCGGTGCACTCTTAACTTAAAATTTATAAATCTTTTATTATAATCGCAAATTCAATTTTTTCAAAAGGTTTTTATAGTGACTACGTTATTTTTAGTTTTACAGGTCGTCTTCGCCGTGATAATTACGATCTCCGTCCTGCTGCAAAAGAGCTCTTCTATCGGGCTTGGCGCATACAGCGGAAGCAACGAAAGCTTATTTGGTGCGAAGGGGCCTGCGGGGTTTTTAGCTAAATTTACCGCCGCGATGGGAATTTTATTCGTGATAAATACACTTGTGCTTGCGTATTTCTATCAGCAAGATGCTAAATCTTCCGTAGTCGATCGCGTCAAGATCGAGGCAAATGCTACTAAATCCGGGCCAAACGCTGTCCCTGGCGTGCCATCCATCCCAGCTTCAGGCGCAAAGCCTAATTTCGCTCCGGCAAGCACCGAATCAAATTCCATAATTAGCGGCGAGACCAATGCGACGGATATGAAAATCGAAGCACCCGCAGCTCCTGCGACCGATACTGCCGCACCTGCCGAATCGCAAGCATCAAGCGCCGCAAGCGATACCAACGCAAGCGCCGCTTCCACAGATCAAAACACAACCAAATAAACTCTAAATTTTAAAATTTAAAAGCGCAAAATCCGCGCTTTTAAATGCTATTCTTATTTTTTTAACGCTATAATTTCGCAAATTTTATTTAAAGGATTTGAATGCTAGAAGCTATCTACAAAGAGCAAAGAGCAAACGGCGATCGAGCTATCGAGGCTTTGAAAAAGGACTTTACGACGCTACGTACCGGCAAGGTGAGTGTGGCGATCCTAGATCATATTTTCGTGGATTATTACGGCTCGCAAACTCCGCTAAATCAGGTCGCGACCGTCCTTTCGACCGATGCGGTAACGATTTCGATCACGCCGTGGGAAAAACCGATGCTAAAGACGATCGAAAGCGCGATCGCAGCGGCGAATATCGGCGTAAACCCAACTAATGACGGCGAGAGCGTGAAGCTATTTTTCCCGCCGATGACGGTCGAGCAACGCCAAGAAAACGCCAAAAAGGCCAAAGCGATGGGCGAGAAGGCCAAAATCGGCATTCGCAATGTCCGCAAAGACGCTAACGACGAAATCAAAAAGCTCGAAAAAGACAAAGCGATCTCCGAAGACGACGCCAAAAAGGGCTACGACGAGGTGCAAAAGATCACCGACTCTTACTCAAGTAAAATCGACGACGCAGTCAAGGCCAAAGAAGCCGAGCTTTTGAAGGTTTGAGCTGTGAATATAGAAAAAATCTATCGCGACTGCGGCGCATATCTGCGAGGGCATTTTCTGCTTTCAAGCGGCAACCACTCGGAATTCTATCTGCAAAGCGCCAAAGTGCTTGAAGATCCGCAGCTCGCAGGACAGCTTGCGGACGAACTTGCCGCGATCATCGAAAAAGTGGGCGTGGAGTTTGATAGCGTCTGCTCGCCCGCGCTGGGCGGAATTTTAGCGGGCTACGAGCTAGCTCGCGCGGCAAAAAAACGCTTCATCTTTACTGAGCGCGTAGATCGCGTAATGAGCCTGCGCCGCGGCTTTGAAGTGCATAAGGGCGAGAGATTTATCATCTGTGAGGACATCATCACGACGGGCGGCTCGGCTCTTGAGAGCGCCAGGCTCATCGAAAACCTCGGCGGCGAGGTCGTGGGCTTTGCCGCGCTTGCCAATCGCGGATTTTGCAAGGTTGCAAATTTAGCGGGCAGCAGTGCAAAGGCTGGCGCCAAGCTGCCCGCGGATAAGCCGTTTTTTGCGCTAGGCAATTTCGAGTTTGAAATTTACGAGCCCGCGACTTGCCCGCTTTGTGCCGCCGGAAGCAAGGCAATCAAGCCCGGTAGTCGCGGAAACTAGGCGCCGATTTGCTGCTAAGAAACCGCAACGAGATTAAATTTCCCCCTTCGGCTTTAGCGCGACGGAATTTTAAAATTTAATCCAAAACGGATCAAAATGGCAAAGCAAAAAGCTAAAATTTCACCGATTTTTCTGCGCGTAAAGGCCTTCATCGTTGATCTTTTCATCATCGCGATGCCCCTATTCTACGGCGTTACCTATCTCATCTTGGGCTCGAAAGAGGCTCTGTGGCGCAACCAGACCGCGATCGCGCTTATCTGGCTCGCGTACGGCGCGATTTGCGCGGCATTTTACGCTCGCAGCGCCCAGACGCCCGGTTATAAGCTCGCAGGGCTTTATCTCATCGACGTTCGCAGCGGACGCAAAGTAAGCTTCTTTAGAGCCTTAGCTCGCTTTGCGTGCTTCGTATTTGCAGGCTTTAGCGTCATCGGGCTTTTGATCTGCTTCTTTCGCAAAGACAGGCTGAATTTGCACGACCTGCTAAGCGGGACTGCGCCCGTCGTGCGAAAGAACGCGCAGTGAGCAGGCAGATTTGCGGTATCGACGAGGCGGGGCGCGGCTGCCTTGCAGGACCGCTTTGCGTCGCGGGTTGCGTCTTGCAGCGCGAGATCGCAGGACTTGCCGATAGTAAAAAACTAAGCGAAAAGCGCCGCGAGGAGTTCTACACTCAGATCATCGAAAACTCGCGCTACAAAATCGTCGAAATTTCAAGCGCTCAGGTCGATGAGATCGGACTCAGCGCATGTCTAAGATCGGCGCTTGAGCAGATTCTCGCGTATTTTGCGGATTTTAGCGGACAGATCGTCTACGACGGTAACGCAACCTTCGGCGTGCGCGGGCTTCAGACGCTCGTAAAGGCCGACGCGCAAATCGCCGAAGTAAGCGCGGCGAGCATCCTTGCCAAGGTCACGCGCGACCGCACGATGCATGAGCTCGCGCAGCGCTATCCGCAATACGGCTTCGCGCAAAACAAAGGTTACGGCTCGCGCGCGCACATCGCGGCGATCGAGCGGTACGGGCTCACGCCTTTTCACCGCGCAAGCTATAAGATCAAATCGCTGCAACCCTCGCTGTTTGATTAATGCGGCAATAAGCCTGCTTTATCGGCGAGGCAAAGTCCGTCGTTCGGTTGATACTCCGTCGGAAAACGGCACCGAAACTCATATTTGAAGGTAAGTTTGCCGATTTCAACTGATACGACAATCGCTAGTTTTGGCGGGCGGAATACGCTTTTTGCCTAGCTAGCAAGAAATTTAATAGCCCACAGCCTGCGCTCGCGGCTAAAGCCTGTTCTTACGCTGCTTGCAGGAATTTTAACCGCGCTTTCGTATCTCGCAAGAGTTCGTATAAGGT
>CAURFS010000084.1:0-8055 GCA_963523845.1 uncultured Campylobacter sp.
CGCTAAAGACGATCGCGGGCTTTTTGTAGGTCTTGCTTAGACGGCTTGCGACGATGCCGATGATCCCTTCGTGCCACTGCGGACCCCACACGACGATGACGTTATCGCTAGGATCGACGCTTTTTACGATCTCGTCGTAGAGGTTTTTCTCCTCCTCTTTGCGCGAGTTGTTGATGGAATTTATCGTCTCTAGGTAGTGGTTTGCCTCTCTGATATTTTTGGCGCATAGGAAGTTATACGACATCGTCGCATCGTCCATCCGCCCCGTGCAGTTGATAAGCGGCGCGATCGTGTAGCTGATATCGTCGAATTCGAAGTGTTTTTTAAAATAATGCTCTTTAATCGCCTTGAAGCAGGCGCGGTTCGAGCTATTTAGCCGCTTGATGCCGAAGCGCAAAAGCGCGCGGTTCATATCGCGCAGCTCCATCATATCGGCGATTATGGCGATGATGAGAATATCCATCGAACTTGCCATATCGTAGTTCACGCCGAGGGTTTCTTTTAGCGCGCCCACGAGATACCACGCCACCTGCGCGCCACAAATTTCGATATTCGGGAAGGTACAATCGGGCTGCTTCGGATTGATTATCGCATAAGCGCGCGGCAGCACGGGCGGAGGCATGTGGTGATCTGTAATGATGAGATCGATCCCCTTTTGAGCGCAAATTTCGGCAGCTTCCGTCGCGGAGGTGCCGTTATCTACGGTAATGATGAGATCCACATCCTCAAGCTCTTCGATAATCTCGCTGTTTAGCCCATATCCGTCGGTGAAGCGGTTCGGGATCTTGATAACGTACTCCGCGCCTATTTGATTGAAAAAATCGCTCATTATGACGGTGCTTACGATACCGTCGACGTCGTAATCGCCGACTACGGCTATGCGCTGGTTTTCTTCGATGGCAGTTTTTATGCGCAAAGCCGCCTTATAGGTATCTTTCAGATCGCAGGGTAAGGGAATTTCAGAAATTTTAGTATGCCGATCGTTCGCAAATCTCGATTTTAAAATTTCCCTTATCTCATTTTTACCTAGCATTTTTTATAGATGCTTCGATAAAGCCCAAAATAGCGGGATTTGGGCGCACTAGACGGCTGGTAAATTCCGGGTGAAACTGCACGCCCAGAAAAAACGGATGATTTTTTAGCTCGACCGCTTCGATAAGCCCATCACTCTCGCCGCAGACGATAAGCCCGTGCTTTTCAAACTCGGCGCGGTACTTCGGATTGGCTTCGTAGCGGTGGCGGTGACGCTCGCGGATGGTTTTTTGCTCGCCGTAAATTTTACCCAAAAGCGAGCCTTTTTTGACGTCGCAGTCATAGCCGCCCAGCCGCATAGTGCCGCCCATAGGGGATTTGTGCGTACGGATCTGCTTTTTGCCGCTTGCGTCGATGAAGCTGTCGATCAGATAGATCACCGGATCTTCGGTCTGCGGGTCAAATTCCGCAGAGTTGGCGTTCTTTAATTTTAAGACGTTGCGCGCAAACTCCACCATCGCAAGCTGCATCCCCAAGCAGATACCCAAAAACGGCACCTTATGCACCCGCGCGTAGTTTATGGCTAAAATTTTACCCTCCACCCCGCGCGAGCCGAAGCCGCCCGCGACCAAAATTCCGTTTACGTCGCGGAAAATTTCATCCACATTGCTTGCTTCGATTTTTTCACTATCTACCCACTTTAAGTTTATCCGCGTATCAAGCGTAGCGCCCGCGTGGATGATCCCCTCGGTGAGGGATTTGTAGCTTTCTTTCAGATCGATATATTTGCCCACAAAGGCGATCGTGGTTTCGTTCGTAGGCACGATGACGCGCTTAACGAGGCTGTCCCAGTTGCTCATATCGACTTCGAGCTTATTTAAGCTTAAAGTCTCCGCGATCGGCGTTAAAATATCCTGTTTCAAAAACGCAAGCGGAATCTGATAGATGCTCGCGCTATCGGGGCTTTCAATGACGCAGTTTTTATCCACGCCGCAGCTTAGCGCGATCTTATCTTTTAGCGCGCGATTTAGCGGCATTTCGGAGCGGCAGATTATCATATCGGGGCTAATACCGATACGGCGCAGCTCACCTACGCTGTGCTGCGTGGGCTTAGTTTTGAGCTCGCCCGCGACCTTGATGAAAGGCACGAGCGTGAGGTGGATATTCATCGTATTCACCCTACCAAGCTCCACTCTCATTGCGCGGATCGCCTCTAAAAAGGGCAGTCCCTCGATGTCGCCCACGGTGCCTCCGATCTCGACGATCAGCACGTCGTTACCCTCGCCCGCCTTTTTTATGCGGCGCACGATCTCGCCTACGATGTGAGGGATCACCTGGATCGTCTTGCCCAGATAATCGCCCCTGCGATCCTTTTCGATGACGGAGCTGTAAACTTTGCCCGTGGTGAAGTTGTTGTCTTGGCTTAAATTTTCATCCAAGAACCGCTCATAATGCCCAAGATCCAGGTCGGTCTCCGCGCCGTCGTCGGTGACGAAAACCTCTCCGTGCTCCAGCGGGCTCATGGTGCCGGGATCGACGTTGATATAAGGATCCGCCTTTAATATGCGTACTTTAAGCCCAGCGTGCTTTAAAAGCGTCGCGATCGACGCCGCCGCAATGCCCTTACCCAGCGAGCTCAGCACTCCGCCGGTGACGAAAATATATTTCGTTTGTTTTGCCATAATTTTTCCTAAATTTTGATATTAATGTCGCGATTATAACTTCTTTTAGGTTAAAGCACACTAAGCTAGAATTTGAAAATTTTAGAAATTTACGGCAAAATACGCACCCAAATAAATTTTAAATTTAAAGGAGAGATGATGAAAAAGATCATCGCGGCTTTAGTGGTCATCGTAGCGCTTATAGTGGGCGTTTTTGTAGCGACAAAGGACGCTAAAACGGGCGTAGCTAAAAGTGTAAACGATAGCATAACCAAAACGGTTGACGGTGCAGTCGGCAAGAGTGCCAGCGCGACGATTGAGCAGCAGATTGCGGAATTTATCGCTAGAAACGAAATTTTCGAGACTAAAAGCGCTAAATTTTATCCGGGAGATAGCAACTCAAGCGGCTTTATCGAAGGCGTAGTAAAAAAAGAGAAACTACAAAAAAGCCTTGCTGAAGGCTTTAGCAAGCTAAAGGAAAAAGCAGGCGCGCAAGATAGCAACGATACGGACGAGCCGGATCCTGCTAAAATTTTCCCGGAAGATTTTGCTTTTCGCTACGACTACACTATCAAGCATAGCGTAAAAAACGCTGCGGATGGATTTGAGAGCGACGGAATTTTAACGATTAAGACTCCATATTACGCAGAGCCTTGCAAGAAGCTGTTTAAGACTGACGCGCCGCTTAGCACGCATTTAAACTACGGACCTACAGAGGTTAAATTTAGCGCAAAGCTAGCCGATATAAATGTGCTCGAAGATGGCGGAATAGGACGTCTTGCAGGCCTTAGCCTAAACGGCACGAGCGATATGAGCGGTAAAACGATAAAAGCCTTGGGCTTTAAAATCGGTGAAATTTTTATAGACGACGGCAAGGATTCGGGTCTTGATGTGAAGGATCTTATCTATGAGGCAAACTTTAAAAACGGTATCCAAGATCTAGACGATAATATAACTAAGCTCTTTTTGAATGACATAGATTTTGCAGGCAGCACAAAAGAGCTCGTCGTAACTGTAGATAAACAGCGCTTCGTCGTAGTTACGGATATGAGCACGGAAGGTAGCTACCGCGTAAAAGATGGAATTTTAAATTTCAACGAAAGCGATAAAGCCCAAAGCTTAAAGATCGCCGATGTGCTAGTGCGAAACATCCATTTAGGTGTCGATACCAGCTTTAGCGCCGCACTTTTCGAAAAATATCTGTCTGTTATCTCAAATCCGCAAGAAGGCGAAAAATTAGCGGAAAATAAAGAGCTTTTTATGAAGCTGCTAAAAGATGATATGAAAATCAACGTGAATGATTTTTCGTTTGAAAATAGCCTCGGTAAGAAATTTGCTTTTAACGCAAGCGCGCTAGTAGGCGGCTACATCGACGAGACGCAGCTTTTTAAGCGCATGAGCTTGGACGGCAAAGCTACGATAAATACGACCATCACGGACTTCCTATCGCCTTATGACAGCCTGCGCGATTTTGCGCCGATGGCGGAAGTTTACGGCTCGCAGTTTCTTAAGCCAGACGGAGATGGAGTTAAGATGGAGTTTAGCTTCGATAAGGCAAGCAACTCTATGATCTTAAACGGAAAGCCTATCCCGCTACCGCACAATTAAATTTTTAAGCTTTGCGGGCGGATTTTAAGCCTGCCCGCAAAGATTTTTGTTTTCCTGCTTTTTCGGCGCAAAATTTCGCAAAGCTTTGCGAAAATTTTTACCTGCAAAATTTCGTGGCGGCGCCATAAAATTTCGCTCGAATTTTACCGCATCGTTTCTGCATGCCTTGCTAAATTTTAAAACTTACAAGCCAAAATCTCATACTTACAATGACAGATAGGCTTAAGCAATTTTGGCTATAATGCGCGATTTTGCAGCGCAGCTAGCGTAAATTTAAAAGACGGCGGGATTATGAGCGGCATTTATTACGCCACCTCTTTTGACGACGTATTTTATATTGGGAAACTAACGCTAAATTTGCATTTTTAAATTTCAAGGAACGATATGAAAGTAATCAAACGCAACGGCAGAACCGAGGAACTTGACGTAAGCAAGATCAAAAAATACACGAGCGAGGCAGTGGAGGGGCTGGAAAACATAAGCCTTAGCGAGCTTGAGGTGGACGCAAAGATCCAGTTTCGCGATATGATCACCACCGAAGAGATCCAGCAAACCCTCATCAAAACCGCAGTCGAGAAGATCGACGTGGACCGCCCGAACTGGACTTTCGTCGCCGCGCGGTTATTTTTATACGATCTGTATCACAAAGTAACGGGCTTTAGCGGCTATAACAGCCTACAAGATTACTTCGCTCGCGGCGAGGCGGCGGGCCGCATAATGCTCGGCTTGAAGGAAAAATACGATCTGGAGGATCTAAATTCTTATCTGCAGCCACAGCGCGATTTGCAGTTTAACTACCTCGGCATCAAAACGCTTTACGATCGCTACCTCATCAAGGATAAAAGCGGCGCGCCGATCGAGCTTCCGCAGCAGATGTTTATGGCGATCGCGATGTTTCTTGCGCAAAACGAGCTTGACTGCCAGAGCTGGGCGAAGAAATTTTACGATCTTATATCGAAATTTGAAGTCATGCTTGCGACCCCTACGCTCTCAAACGCCCGCACGACGCGCCATCAGCTAAGCAGCTGCTACGTGGGAAGTACGCCCGATAATATCGAAGGGATTTTTGATAGCTACAAAGAGATGGCGCTTCTAAGTAAATTCGGCGGCGGTATCGGCTGGGACTGGTGCAAGGTGCGCGCGATGGGCGGCAGCATCGACGGACATAAAAACGCTGCGGGCGGCATCATCCCGTTTTTAAAGATCACGAATGACATCGCCGTCGCCGTCGATCAGCTGGGCACGCGCAAAGGCGCTATCGCCGTGTATATCGAGCCGTGGCATATGGATGTGAGCGACTTTCTCGATCTGCGCAAAAACTCGGGCGAGGAGAGGCGCCGCGCGCATGAAATTTTCCCCGCGCTGTGGATAAACGATCTGTTTATGAAAAGACTTCAAAGCGGCGGCAAGTGGACGCTCTTCGATCCTGCAGAAGTAAGCGATCTGAGCGATCTGTATGGCGCGGAATTTGAGGCGCGCTACGAGCAGTACGAGGCCGATGATAAAATTTCAAAATCCACCATCCTGGCAAAGGAGCTTTGGAAGAAAATTTTAACGAGCTATTTTGAGACCGGCATGCCCTTTTTATGCTTCAAAGATAACGCCAACCGCATCAATCCAAACGCGCATCAAGGCTTAATCAGGAGCTCAAATTTATGCACGGAGATCTTTCAAAACACGGCGCCGAACCACTATAAAATCAAAGTCGTATTTGCCGACGGCAGCGAGAGGCTGTTTGAGGAAAACGAAGATGTGGCGACCGATGCGGGCATTGTAAAAAAGGCGAAAAAGATCACCGCGCTAGACACGCTGGGCGGCAAAGAAATTTTTATCGTAGAAAAGGGCTGCAGCGAGGGCGCGACGGCGGTTTGCAACCTTGCAAGCGTAAATTTAAGCAAAATCAACAGCCGCGAGGAGATAACTCGCGTGATGCCGATCGCCGTGAGGATGCTCGATAACGTCATTGATCTAAATTTTTACCCGCACGCCAAGGTCAAACATACCAATCTAAAAACCCGCGCGATAGGGCTCGGCGTAATGGGCGAAGCGCAGATGCTTGCCGAGCGCGGCGTGAAGTGGGGCAGCTACGAGCACTTCGAGCTGATCGATAGGATAATGGAAAACGTGAGTTTTAACGCGATCAAGGCAAGTTCAAATTTGGCCGTAGAAAAGGGCAAATACCCTGATTTTGCTGGCTCGAAGTGGAGCGAAGGAATTTTCCCAATCGATTTAGCGAACGAAAACGCTAAGGCGCTCGTTAAGCGCGGCGGGCTTTTTGAGCAGAGCGGCTGCGACTGGGGCGGACTGCGCGAGAAAGTAAAGCGCGACGGCATGCGAAACGGCTACCTGATGGCGATCGCGCCGACATCGAGCATCAGCATACTCGTAGGCACCACGCAGACGATCGAGCCGGTGTATAAGCGCAAGTGGTTCGAGCACAACTTAAGCGGTATGATTCCGGTCGTCGTGCCGAATTTAAGCCCGAAAACGTGGCAGGCGTACGTACCTGCATACGAGCTCGATCAGCGCCTGCTCGTAAAAGCGGGCGCCATCCGCCAAAAATGGATCGATCAAGGTCAGAGCCTAAATATCTTCATGAGCCTAGATAAGGCAAGCGGCGGCTATCTGAGCGAAATTTATACGCTCGCGTGGCAGCTGGGGCTAAAATCGACCTACTACCTGCGCTCCGAAAGCCCCGATAGCGAGAAGCTAAACAACGTCGCGGACCGCTCAATCGAGTGCGAAGGGTGTCAGTAAAAATTTATTCGCCGCGCTAGAAAATTTACGCTCGCAACTAGATCGCGAAAACGGCGTGAAAGAGTATTTTAGAAAGTAAATTTGACGGCAAAATTTAAGCCCTCGTTCGCCGTCAAATTTAAGCGAAACGGCTTGGCTTTGGGCTTTAAATTTGACGCCAAATTTAACTACGCTAAATTTTAAGAATTAGCACTTTATTAAAATAAAGCCATAAATTGCAACTTATTTAAAGCTAAAAGTCCAGCCCCCATTCTTTTCTGTCGTTATCTCAACTTCTAAAATTTTCCTACACCCAAAAATATCCATTTGAAATTCTTGGGCATATTTCATATCGATATTTAAATTTTCCCTCTTACCATCTTCTGCGCAATTTCCCCTATTTACAACAATATCTTTTAGCTTAACGCCATCCTGCAAAGCCGTAACATACAACCGCAAATATCGTGTGTCAGCGAATTCTCCATAACGAATCATTTGCTCAACCTCAACACTAAAAGGCGCTTTATCCTTAGCATATCCAAAACAAACAAAAGCCAAAAGCACCACAAACACCTTTTTCATATCAAAATCCTTTAAAAAAAATGTTTGATATTTTATTTTCTTTATTTAAAATTTTGGCTTAATTCTATGATAACTAATGGAAAATTTAAAATTTTTAAAAGGATGAGATTTTATTAAATTTAAGCAATAATTTACCGTTTTTCCTTCGCTCTTATCGCCAAAACACCGCGCATATTTTGCCTATTGTCTTCATATCATAAATTTGCTTACTAAATTTCACAAACGGCGTTTTAGCTGATAAATTTAAAATGCCTTACAAGGCACAAAAGCCAAATATCACAAATCCAAAAATTTTTGAGCAAGTCTGCCATTTACACTCACGCCATAGCGGTAAATTTAGAGTAAGCACGAGCAGATAAGGACTGCAAGCACTTGTAAATAAAATTATCCGCCAAGCAAAGCATTTAAATTTATGAAGTAAAATTTGCCTATCCGTGCCACGCAAATTTGCTCTCAAAGCTAGCAAATTTATAAACGACTCACGGATAAGTTTTAA
>CAURFS010000085.1:0-7998 GCA_963523845.1 uncultured Campylobacter sp.
ACGTGCACGGCGCAGGCGATGCAAGGATCGTAGGAATGGATGCGGCGGATGATCTCTAGCGGCTTGGAAAGATCGGCAAGCTTAAGCCCGATCAAGCAGGATTCGTAAGCGCCCATAGCGCCGTCTTTGTCTTTCGGCGTGGCGTTCCAAGTAGAAGGTACGACCGCCTGCCAGTTTTTGATGACGCCCTTTTCGATCCTGCACCAGTGGCTAAGCGCGCCGCGCGGCACATGACCGATATAGCGACCTTTGTACTCTTTGGAGTTATCGATTACATATTTTGCGCAGGTCTCGGTATCGCCGCTTTTGATGTTTGCAATTAAATTTTCTAGCGCGATCAGTCCGTTGTCGGCAACGACTTTAGCCTCGATCATACGGCACGCCGTTCGTCCAAGCGTCGAAAATACCGCCTCAAGCGGCAAGCCGGTATCTTTTAGGAATTGATCCACGACCTTTACTACGCGCTCGTTTTTCTTTGCGTAATTCACCACGATATTTGCAAGCGGTCCTACCTGAAGCGGCTTGCCGTCGTAGCGCGGAGCCTTGATCCAGGTGTATTTGCCCTGGGTATCGAGCACCTTCGTATGCGCTTCTTTGCCGTGCGCGTCAATGCTCTGTCCGTCCTTAAGACCCGTATAATTCGGCTCTTGCTCGCCATCGTAAGGATGAAGCGCCGCATTGTTTTTATACCACGCATGCGTTGCCTCCTCAGTAATCTTGTTCTCATCGAGCTCCAAAACCTTGCTAATATCGCCGTTCATAATCATGCCGCTTTGAAATAACCATTCGTTCTTTGAAAGCTGAAATTCTTGATGAGTCCATAAATTTGCCACACCGATATCGTTTAGCACGCTAGGCTCGTTGCCGTAAGCCTTCGCAGCCATTACGAGATCAGGATAGTAGGCGCGATTTACGAAGTCCGCGACCTCTTTAAATTTAGACATATATTCACCCAGTCTTGCAGGGCTTAGGATATCCATCACGCAGGTGACGCCGCCTACGGTGAGGCTTTGCGGATGAGGCTGCTTCGCACCGAATATCGCCATCATCTGAGCCGCCGTGCGCTGAATGCGCAAACACTCAAGATAGTGCGAAAGAGCGATTAAATTTTGCTCCGGGCTAAGCTTATATGTTGGGTGGCCGAAGTAGGCGTTGGCAAAAGGTCCTAAAGCGCCTTTCTTAACAAAAGCGCCCACGCGATCTTGCACCTCTTTTAGCTTATCGGCACCGCACGCATAAGGGGTGTCGCAGTATTTAAACGCCTCTTCGCTTGCTTTTTTAGGATCGGCGCTAAGAGCACTTACTACATCTACGAAATCAAGCCCGTGAAGTTGATAAAAATGTACCGGATGATCGTGCAAAAATAGCGCGTTAGCCATCAGCGTGCGCGTTAGCAAGGCATTTAGCGGCGGAGTGATACCAAGGGCGTTTTCTACTGCGACAATACCCGCTTTGTAATGCGAGAAGGTGCAGACGCCGCAAATTCTTTGCATAAAAAATCCCGCGTCGCGTGGATCTCTATTTTTTACTATGGTCTCAAGCCCACGCCATAAAGTGGAGCTGCTATAGGCCTCGCGGACGACGTTTTCATCATCCACTACGACCTCTATTCTTAAATGTCCCTCTATTCTGGTTATCGGATCTATTACGATTCTTTGCGACATGATTATTCCCCTTTATCTTTCTTAAATGACGCAATCGCCGCGTGTGCCGCTACCGCAACACCCGTGATCGCTAAAATTCCGACACCTATCTTATCTGCGGTAGCATCAGCGCCGAGCCCGCCGAAAACGCTTTCGTAAAGTCGATCCGCCAAAGGCTCCTCAAAAGGTCCCATATGATCCCAGAAATCAGGCTCCGAGCAACCTATACAGCCGTGACCTGCCTGTACCGGCCAGCTAGTGTGGGAGTTGAAGCGCTCGCGCGAGCAGTTATTAAACGTATAAGGGCCCTTGCAGCCTACTTTATAAAGGCAATATCCGTCCTTTGCGCCCGCATCGCCGAAGCTTTCTACAAACTCGCCCGCGTCAAAATGTCCGCGGCGCTCGCATAGATCATGTATTCGCAGCCCGTAAGCCCATTTGGGCCTGTTATAAACGTCCAGACTTGGAAGTGTGCCGAAAAGGATGAAATTTAGCACGTTACCGACGATATTTTTTTCGCTAGGCGGACAGCCCGGGACGTTGATGACGGGTTTGTTTATGATTTTGTCCAAACCTACGGCGCCGGTCGGATTCGGAGCCGCGGCTTGGATACCGCCGAAGCTCGAACAGGTGCCGATCGCAAATATCGCCGCAGCGCCTTCGGCAGCGTGCTTGCAGTGCTGAGCTCCGCTCTTGCCCTCAGGACCCACGGTTAGGAAAAATTCATTCTCGCCGCTTGGAATTCCACCTTCTACCATCAAGATATAGCGCCCCTTGTATTTTTCGATCGCGCCTTCTAAATTTTCCTCGGCTTGCCAGCCTGCGGCAGCCATTATCGTCTCGTGGTATTCGAGGCTGATGTAATCGAATATGAGGCTATCGATCGTAGGCGTATCGGTGCGTAGCAAACTCTCGCTACAGCCCGTGCACTCCGCCATATGAAGCCAGATCACTGGCAGGCGATCCGCAAGTTCCGCAGCTCGCGCCACGCTCGGTGCAAATGCGGCCGGAAGCCCTAGCATCGCGGTCATCGCTCCGCTCCATTTCATAAAATCGCGGCGCGAAAAACCTTTGCTTTTAAGCCTTTCTTGTATGCTTTCCTCCGCTTTTATTCGCGGTAAACGCTCAACGGCATCAAGTCTAGCCGAAATTTGAGCCAAATCAACCATAATGTCCTCCTGAAATTTAGGATATTTTTAAATGGCATTCTATCAAAATTTAGAATTCATGCACCTTAAATTTCGTTAGATTTAATTAAAATTTTATATTTATTCATCGTCTAGTAGGTTTTAAATTTAAAAATAAAAGGCAGATTAAAATTTAGCGCAGCGGGCGAAACGTTAAATTACGACGGAAAAAACATTAAATTTTATGAAGCGTTAAATTACGATGGGCGAAGCGTTAAAATTTACGAAGCAGTGAAATTTTATCCAAGAATTTTATAGCGACGAAAAGTATTTTAGGATAAAGTAAGCGTAGGTCGGATGATTTTGTGAAATACTCGCGAGGCGCACTGCGTGTGCGCCGCAGCGAAGTATTTTTGTAAAATCATCCGTAAATTTTAGAAAATTCTAAATATCTCTCAAAGATCAGCTTACGAGTCTCGTTGCATCTTGGATATTGATATTTAGCCCGAGCTGCTCGTTGCTTAGCCCAAGTGCAAGGCCTACCAGCTGAGATAGATGGATGATTGGTTTTCTTGCCTTTGAGTTCATCGCTTCTTGGTATCGCTCCTGATAGATATCTAGCTGCATCTGACATAGCGGACAAGGTGTAACTACGACGTCCGCTCCGTGCTCGGCAGCGTCATTTACGATCTCGCTTGACATTTTAGATACCGATTTTACCGCAGGATAGCTTGGTTGAGCTTTCTTTTTTAAGCTCACGCTCCGGTCTTAATGAGTGGCAGCCATAAAATAGCGCTACTTTTAAATTTGTTAGCGGCCTCGTGACCTTAGCTTTTAGAGTATCTAAATTTTGATATAGAACCCAAAGCAGGCTTGTTATCTCAGTGCTTCCCTGATACTGCATACCGCCCTCTATTAAAAAGGTATTGATATAGCTTTTGGCTCCCTTATCCAAAGCAAGCTTTGCTTTAGTTAGAGTTAGCATACAGGTGGAGCAGGTAGTTAGCAGAGGCATATTCATACCCTCGGCTAGCGCGATGTTTCTGGCATTAGCCACTAAGCTCGCCATAGGATCGACGCATTGAGCTTGACTAGCTCCGCAGCAGCTCCAGCCTTTTATCTCGTGAAGTTTAATACCCAGTACCGGAGCGATCGCTTCAAGTGAAATTTTAGATTCCTTTGCAGCTTGACTTAAAACGCACCCCGGGAAAAATGCAAATTCGTTATTCATCCTCTCCTCCTTATTCTATCTCGCCGCTAGCTTGAGCTTTGCGTGCGGCCTCTATCATCTTAACGAGCTGCGCATGTCCCTCGATCTCCTCTTCGCCGAAAGCATGAAGAGGATTCATCTTGCCGGCCATCATCAAATTTGCCGCTACGTCCATCTTGCCCATATTTGCAAATACGCCTTCGCTTCTTAAAGCAAGCTTGATCTCGTTTAATCTTCCGCTTCCCTCTACGATGTCTAGTAGGAATGCTTCCGCATGTCCTGGACCGCTTCCTGCGGTTAAGCCCTTTTTCATCGCTAGGGCGCGAAGTGCGGTAATATCACTTTGAGCGCTTATGCCTTTAGGGCAGCGATCGGCGCACTCTTGGCAGTGCACACATAGCCATAATCCGTTTAGAACCGCAGGCTTTAGATGAGGCATAGCGTCCCTGCTTCTTGAATCAAACGCGGCGCGGTTAGCGTGCGTGAAAACAAAAGGCTGCATATAATCGCTCGCGTCCGCTCCAAGCTTATTGCATTCGCTAGCGCAACATCCGCAAAGGATACAATCCCACTGCTTTTTGACGCGTTCCATCTGCTCGGGGCTTTGTTTACAACCCTTTTCGGCGTTAAATTCTTTCTTAGGGGTAATCGTAGGTTTGATCTTCCTTAAATTTTCGATACTAGGTTCCCAATCCACTACTAGATCCGAGATCACTCGAAAATTATTTAAAGGAGAGATCGTAAAGCTATCAGGGTTTTCATACTCTGCAAGTAGAGCCTCCATCTTGGTATCGCAGGCAAGATATGAGTGTCCGTTTACCCTCACGGCACAGGCTCCGCATATCGCCATACGGCACGCTGCGGTAAAATTTAAAGTGATGTCTAAATTTTGCTTAATAAATTGCAAAACTCCAAGCAGGGTCTTTCCTTTGATCTGCTCCAAACTAAGCTCATAGGCTTGCTTATAATTTTTGCTTCCGTCAAAGCGGTCTATGATAAATTTCATTGAGGTTTCCTTCCGTCAAGAGAGAATTCCGTAACGACGACCTCTTTGTAGCCCAAGCTTAGCTCGCCCGCGTCGTTCATCGTCACGATACTGTGCTTTAAGAAATTTTTATCGTCGCGCTTCGGATAATCCTCTCTGGTATGCGCGCCGCGGCTTTCCAGCCTCTTTTGCGCAGCCCAACACGCACCGCGCGCAAGCAGGATTAAATTTCCAAGCTCGACGTAGTCGGTAAATGCGGTATTCATAACAGGATTTACATCCGCGACGCGTAGCTCGTCGTAGCGCGCTTTGATACCCTCTAAATTTTGCGAAAGCAGATCGAGCTTTTCGCCGGTTCTAAAGATGCCCATATTATCCCAAAGCTGCGCGCCTAACTCTTCGCGCAACTCATACATCTCGTTTGCCTTGCCCGAGCCGTTTGCGATCTGCTTAAATTTAGCCTGCCATTTTTGCGCGAGCTCGCTCGCTCTTTTACCCGAGCCGAATCCCTCCTGCTTCGCGGCATAATCCGCTGCGCCGAGTCCTGCGAGCTTGCCCGTTACGACGGCGTCGGTTAAAGAATTTCCGCCCAAGCGGTTTGCGCCGTGGATCGAGATACAAGACGCTTCGCCCGCGGTGTAAAGCCCCGAAATTTTAGTGCTCATATCGTCAAATTTAGACACTTCGATGCCACCCATAGAATAGTGCGCCGTCGGACGAATCGGAATCGGCTCCTCGATTAGATCGATACCCTCAAACAAAATGGCGGTGTGTCTGATCTTAGGAAGGGCTTTTAAAATTTTATCTTTTCCGAGGTGTCTTACGTCAAGCAGCACGTATGCGCCGAGCCCCTCGCCGTAGCCCCTGCCCTCGCGAATTTCGGTTTCGATCGCTCGAGCTACGACATCGCGCGGCGCAAGCTCCATCTTTTCGTGGTAGTTTTTCATAAAACGCTCGCCTTTGTTATTGAGCAGATATCCGCCCTCGCCGCGCGCAGCTTCGGTGATGAGCGCGCCGCCGCTTTTGATGCCTGTGGGATGAAACTGCACCATCTCCGGATCGCTAAAACCTAACCCTGCGCGCAGTGCCGCCGCGATACCGTCGCCGGTAGCGATATAAGGCACCGAGGTGCGGTTGTAAAACATCCTCGTATATCCGCCCGTTGCGATTACTAAGGCTTTGCAAAGCACTGGATAAAAATCGCCGGTTTGGATATTTCGAAGCACGACGCCCTCGCATTTGTCGTCAGGCGCGCTGATCTCAAGCAGCTCATGATCGATTAAAAATTTCACGCCGTTGCTGACCGCATCGTCAAAACAGGCATGCATCAAGATATGACCCGTCTTATCGGCAGAGTAGTTGCATCGTTTTTTAGACGCGCCGCCCATGAAACGCTGTGCTACGCCGCCGGGAACGCCGCTTTCTTTGCCGTCCACGCCGCCGCTAGCGTTTCTGGAAAACAGCGTGCCGATATAATCCATCTCCGCAATCGTAGGGCCCGCAAGCTCGCAAAATTTAATCGCGGCGTCCTGATCTACGAGATATGCGCCGCCCTTTACGGTGTCGTAGGCATGAAGCTTGTATGAATCGCCGCCACTGAAACTCGTAACGCCGTTGATACCGCCTTCCGCCATACAGGTGGCGTTACGCGAAGGCATCATCTTCGTAGCTACAACTACGCTGAGATTTGGATTGCTCTTTCTTACCGCTACGGCTGCACGCAAACCCGCGCCTCCCGAGCCGATAACGAGTACATCCACACTAGGGAGGCCGCCTTCGTTGCCGCCGTCCGCACTTTTAGCCTTGTCGGTATCCACGCAGCCGCTAAGGCTAAGCGCGCCGACGCTAATACAGGCCGATTTTAAGAAATCGCGTCTGTTAAAATTTGATTCGC
Organism: uncultured Campylobacter sp.; assembly: GCA_963523845.1. Classification (GTDB taxonomy): domain Bacteria; phylum Campylobacterota; class Campylobacteria; order Campylobacterales; family Campylobacteraceae; genus Campylobacter_B. Next base: position 6,860 of record CAURFS010000085.1, read on the forward strand.
TCATTTTCCTCTCCATTTGAGAAATTCTTAGCTTAAGTTTAAAGTTCTAAACTAAAAACGTAATTTTAGTTTCATTTTTAACATAAGTCAAATATTATTTAGTGTATCATTTCATAAGAATTAAATTATCAATTGGAGAGGCTAAATGAATTTGCATCGCATGGAGCTAGTATTAAAAGTAGCAGAATTCCGCAGCTTTACTAAGGCTGCCGAGGCACTTAAAATCCCGCAGCCGTCGCTATCACAGAGCATTTTATCACTGGAACGTGAGCTTGGAACGCAGCTTTTTAACCGCACGAGTAATCCCATTTCGCTTACGCACGCGGGAAAAATTTATGCTAGTAAAGCCAAAGTCATTTTTGACGCCATAAACGACCTAAAAAACGATATTTCTGAAATAAGCGGCGTAAAAAACGATAAAATTCGCATCGGTTTTTCGCAAAACGGCTATAATCTACTGCCGTCGCTACTGCCGATGTTTTGCAAGAAATTTAAGGATTCGGATCTACAAATCACGCAGTTTTCTTCTGCGCTTAGCATTCGCGAAATGCTACTTCAAGGTGATCTTGATGTCGGTATGCTAATACTGCCCATCAATATGAGCGGGCTTGACGGGGTTAAAATTCTAACGCAAAAGACCTATGTCGCTCTAAGCTCCACCCATCCGCTCTCGCTTGAGTTTAAAAACGAATCTGTTCCCAAAATTGACATTTCGCGCTTAAAAGAGGAAAGATTCATCCTGCCTAATCAAAGCCTAAGAAGCGCCGAGCAGATAGATGCATTTTTTGCCGCCGCAGGCTTTGCGCCGAAAGTGCTATGCCGTACGGAGACCTTTGATATCGCCAATGCTATCGTCGCAAGCGGCGCAGGAGCGTGCTTTAGCATACCGCAGATGATAAAAGAAGATAAGGCAAGCAGGATAAAGCTCTTTGACGTAGGCGCGCGCGAGCTCGATAATACGCTAATAATCGCCTATAAAAAAGGCAAACGTCTAAACCATCTAGCGCAGGCATTTATCAAAACTGCACGTAAAATTTCTAATGAAATTTAAAATTCATAGCTCGCAACGACGATAAATGAGAGATTGAGCTTTTGCGGTACCTTACCTATACATTAGCTTTTGCATAAAAATTTTTAGA
>CAURFS010000086.1:0-7967 GCA_963523845.1 uncultured Campylobacter sp.
AATCCAAACTAATCACCGGCTTTCCGGTCACTGCGTAGTCTCCAAAGACGTATGTGCCCGCACCGCCGAATCTAACTATCGGCTTTTGGTTTAATTCGTCAGACCGATTTTTTATAGTGGTGAAATTATACAAACCCTGACTTCCGTTCCAAGTCCAACCACTTCTGCCTGCCTTTCCGTCCAGCCAGCCATCGTCACGATACTCGTTGCTTATTGGGGTAGCAGGATTTATCTTCACGTTCGACCTGCTATCATCTGCAAACGCGTTTGTCAAACAACAAACGAACAGCGCCAAAAGAGGCGCAAAGCTAAAACTCTTAACTTTCATGATACTACCCTCCGGTCAATAACATAATTTTTGACTATTATTTTACATTTTTTTTGCTTAAATTACAGTGCAATTTGAAAGATTTATAATTAAAATTTAATTTATTTCAAATGGGACAGCAAATAACGACAACGCGATGAAAACTTAACGATGAAAAAATTTCATAAAATATAAAAAATGCGGAAATTTATCAAAAATTTCAGCAAATTTTAAAATTCAAAAGCTCTGTTACGATTTGATATTGAAATAAATTTTACATCCGCTACGAAAAGCCGGCTCGCTTACGGCGAGTTGAGCGCGATTTTTTGCTCACGCAACTTCATCCACATTCGCTTTACGGCTTCACTGCTCGTAGATAATTCTCGCAACAAGGCTTGTCACAACTAAAAATCGGGCGGTATTACTCTGTAAAAATTCCTAGTGCAGCGAATTAAAAACATCGCAATTTAGACTTTGCAAAAACATGACCAGCTATTTTTCCAAAGTTCATCGGCGCTATGTTATAACAGAGACGATTTAAAAAAAGCACCCGATCCGAATTTCATCAGAACTCGAGCGCTTAAAATTTCAAATACCCGAATATGAAATTTAGCTAAAACAGACCGAATTTACCGTCCTTGCGCTTATAAAGCACACGCATTTTAGCATCCATATCGTTAAAAACCAAAAACTGATCAGTGCTTTCTTTTAGCTTATTTAGTGCTTCATCAATCTCTAGTGGTTTATAAAGCTCTAGCTCGGTAGGGACGATCTCATCAACCTCATCGTTTAAATTTGGCTTATTGGCACCGACCGCATTATCTACGGCGTTTTGTTTCATCTCGTCGCGATTTTTATGAGAATTTACCTTATCGTGGTATCTGCGAAGTACTTTTGAGGCGCGCTCGACGATGAGATCGACGGCAGCGTAGAGATCTTTATCTTTTTGACGCACGACTATAGTGTCTTGATGCGCTAAATTTAATGAGAAATCCACCACAAAGCCCTTTTTGCCTTGCTTCTCGTCGGCAGAAATTACACAACGCCCCGAGATGATGTCGAGATTATATTTTTCTAGCGTCTCAAATGCGTTTTCGACATAATTTTTGATAGCTTCCGTCAACTCAAACTGTTTACCTACGATATTTAAATTCATCGTCTCTCCTTTACGTTATGGTTTTTGAATAGTTCGTCTGTGATATCTAACCTTTGGCGTACCCATAACCGCCGTATTTGACTCCACTATTACGTCTACAAGTGCAGCATGGCTTAGAACGGCGCCTGTTACGCCGGAAGGTCGCACTGCAGTAGAAGCTTGCCCGAAGTTACTATAAGCGACAGTATTATTACCCGGCGCTCCTAGCTGCCTATCAAAATATCCAAATGTTACGGTGATATCAAACATCCTCTCGCCTGCATTATTTGACGGATATGCTAGCCTGATAGTATTGAGAGTAGGATAATTCGCTGCTGTCTTGTGTTCATCCATAAGTTCGCTAGTTAAATACTGATGCCTTTGCATAGCCAAAACCGCCAGCTCGGTAGCACTTTGAGCTAAAAGCATAGCCTGCTCTCTATTTTGAATGTTGTTTACATCGCGGGCAGTCATAGATGCTATAGATAATGCCGTAATCGCCGTAGTCGCTACAATGATGATAAAAAATATGGCCGCTACTAAAGCGAAGCCTTTTTGCATAGTTTTCATTAGTACACCACCTGTGCTTTACAAACATTCAGATCCAACTCCGCCGGATCGAAATTTCTGCCGTCGTCTCTCATACACAGCTTAAGTGCGACGGAACCGTTATCGTTTTTAAATCTAAACAAGCTTACGTCCTCTGCCAACAAGGCACTACTAGCATTTCTAAAAGATCGCGTATCTACTGCTATATTACTCCAAGGGCGATAATTATAACGCAAAACCAAATCGAAATTTTTACTTAAATTTCCTGCTTGATCTTTAGTGTAAATTGCGACATTAGTAGGTACTATCGCATAAGCCGTGTGGGCCAAATAATACTGCTCGGAAAATTCTTGATGATCGTCATTATTAGGGTTACCCGGATATTGGGCTATATTTATGGTCTCGCCGTTTATGTTTCCGCCTCCCGCATTACTAGGAGTACCTACAGCCACAAGTACTCTATTGCTACCATCTGCTTGAAAAGCCCCATCATAGCCGTAACCTATGTTTACACTAGTAGGAGATGCGTCATTGGTGACGATTCTAAATATAAGAGCTACACTGGCATCGTTTGAAGGGTTGCGGTATGTAGTAGCCCTGAGGTTTCTTACGATCTGATTTACCTGGGGGAAGTTGCTACCTAGCGATACCATATTAAAAGCGTTTCTAGTATCGCCTATAAATCCTGCGTTATTCGCATCTCGAGGCCAAGTTTGATCTCTTAGCTGATGGAGAGAAATAAACCCGCTCCAGCCAGGTGCTCTATTGCCTATATTTCTAGTTTCTACGCTTTGTCCTATCCACTCTAGCACATCGTATTTTGGATCGGTAAGATCGCTAATGGGTACGAAGTTTGTGGCGTCGTTAGCATCACCTATCTGACGAGCTATCGTGCTACTTTTAATTCTATTTTCCAATTTATTAGTGATAAGCATAAGAGCGTTTTGTGTTCTATTTTCAAGCTGATTTACTGCACGCACATGCACATAAGATCTATAAATTTTAGTATATAGATCCGCTCCAAACATCGAGATAATACCCAAAACGACTATGACAAACACTAACTCTATTAAAGTAAAAGCCCTTTTCATCTCACGCCTCTACTTTACATACCTAGAAACGGTCGTCTGCCCGCCTACGCCGATATTTGTTAGATATGTTCTTAAAACGATGCCTTTCGGGGCACCATCTTTAGCAATAGGATCATTTACGTCGCTTGCAGTAACGGAAACCATTTTGATATTGGTAGGAGTGCCGTCGTTTGGAGTATTTCTCAATACGCCGTTTAAACTCCTAGCGCTTTCGTAATCAGCCGGAGTAAACGGATCTGCTATGTAATCTACCGCTATAGAGATATTAGTGTCTAAAACAAAATCGCCCTTACTGCTTGAACCGACTAGATCGGAGGTTCTTATCCTGGTTACAAAACCATCGTAATCATCTATATCGTTATATGATCCGCCCCCAATAGAAAGCCCTGCTTTTCCGAATTGTTTTTTAGGGGTAGGAGCTTGGTCATTGACCTTTCTATTATTGGGCTCGTTTAATATACCCGGTCTGAGCACCGATGAACCTTCGGGAAGTTCGTTAGCTACGGTTAAAATTCTTTCCATGCAGCTAGGATCGCTGTCACAAGTCGCCGATCCCATATATGCGCTATCCCATTGCGCCTTAGACACACGCGACATCAAAGCTTTGGCGTTATATACGAGCTCCTCTTTGATCGCGAGGGCGTTTAGCTCGGTGGTTTGCGCGACGATACGCGGGATCGCCATCGTAGTGATCGCTAAAATCACGATGGTAAAGATCAGCTCGATTAGAGTAAAACCTTTTTTCATCTTACATCCTTTCTTTAAAATTTTGAAATTACGGAAACGCAAACTTACTCTGCGTTATCGGCGCTAATTATACTATTGTTAAACTTAAATTTAGAATTTATCGCGTAAATTTTTTTGGTTTACAAAGATTTTTAAGCCCGAACGCATAAAAAATTTTAAAGAAATTCCATTTTTAAATTTGAACGCGGAATTTAAGCTTGCATTTACCCTAAGACTATAAAATTACAAGCTAAATAAATTCCAAGGATTTCTTTATGACAAATCTAAACAAAATTCTATTTTACGCCCTATTTGTCGCTTTTATCGGCGGCTGCAGTGGCAAAGGCGACGGCGAGCTTTTTAATCTAAGCCCCGAAGCGTGGTATTCTAAAATTTTAGAAGATATCAATAACGCCAGCATGGAGGATGCCGAGAAGCATTACACTAGCTTTTCTAGCGAGCATATCGCCTCTCCGCTGCTTGAGGAGATGACGCTCATTATGGCATGGGCTTTTGTGGAGGACGAAAACTACGAGAAAGCAAACAAATACCTAGACGAATATATCCGTCTCTACGGCACGACGCAAAAGATCGAATACGCAAGATTTCTAAAAATTAGAGCAAATTTCGATTCCTTTAGCCGCCCAAATCGCAACCAAAAGCTAATGCTAAACAGCATCGACGAAATTCGAAAATTTATAGCTGAATATCCGCAGAGCGAGTATCGTCCACTTCTTGAGACGATGCTAACGAAGCTCAGACTTGCCGAGCATCAGCTAAATATCGACATCAAAGACCTTTACCAGCGCACCGACCGCGAGGGCTCAGCTAAAATTTACGAGCAGCGCATCGAAGAGTCCCCGCTAAACGGCACCGACGTCATCAAACCGCGCTCGCCTTGGTACCGCGCGATTTTTGAGTAGGAGGAGCGATGCAACTGATGCAAAATACAACCTTCCCTAGTGATCTGCCTATCATCGTCGAGGACGAGCTATTTTTATATCCGTTTATGATAGCGCCCCTTTTTATCGGCGACGAGCATAACAAAAAGGCTCTCGATCTAGCCGCCAAAAACGAATCTATGATAATGGTCGTAAGCTCAAAGTCGGAATTTAGCGGCGATAGAAGCTTCGGCGGTATCTATAACGCAGGCGTCGTGGGCTCCGTGATGAGAACCGTGCCGCTCCCTGACGGTCGGGTTAAAATTTTATTTCAAGGCGCGCTAAAAGGTAAAATCGTAAAAGAAATTTCGCAAGATCCGCTAATCGCTACCGTCGATATCATCCACGACGAGCGCGGCAATGACCAGAAATTAGACGCGCTGGTAAGCGTGCTAAAGGAAAAAACCAAGACGCTTAGCACTCTTACGCATTTTTTCCCGAACGATCTGCTAAAAACCATCGACGACGGCACCGACGCCGCGCGCGTCTGCGATCTCATTTTAAGCGCACTGCGCCTAAAAAAGCAGGTAGCCTACTCATTTTTTACCGAGAGCAATTTGCAAAAGCGCCTTTTCAACCTCATCAACTACATCTCCGACGAGATCGAAGCACAGAGGCTCGAAAAGGAGATCAAAAGCAAGGTTCATTCCAAGATCGATAAGACGAACAAAGAGTATTTTTTAAAAGAGCAGCTCAAGCAGATCCAAAAGGAGCTAGGCGGCGACGCTGATCGCGACGTCGAGATCGAGGAGTACCGCAAAAAGCTGGAAGCCAAAAAGCCCTATTTGGGCGAGGATGCTTACAAAGAGATCAAAAAGCAGATCGATAAATTTGCCCGCCTTCATCCGGATAGCGCCGATGCGGGGCTAGTACAGAGCTATCTGGACTGGGTTTTGGAGGTACCTTTTGAAAAGACCGCCAAGCATAAGATGTCCATCGAGGGCGTTACGGCGCAGCTAAACAAAGACCACCACTCTCTGCAAAAGCCCAAGGCGCGTATAGAAGAATATTTCGCACTAAAGCAGCTTTTGGAGCTTCGCGGCACAAGCGGCAAGAAGAGCAAAGAGAACGGCAAAAACGGCGGCGCAATCTTGTGCTTCTACGGCCCTCCCGGCGTGGGCAAGACGAGCCTTGCAAACTCTATCGCGACCGCGCTTAAGCGCAAACTTATCCGCATCGCCTTAGGCGGGCTTGAGGACGTAAACGAGCTACGCGGACACCGCCGCACCTATATCGGCGCGATGCCGGGCCGCATCGTGCAAGGGCTCATCGAGGCAAATCAGATGAACCCCGTCATCGTGCTTGATGAGATCGATAAAATTTCAAGCTCATACAAGGGCGATCCGACCGCGGTTCTGCTTGAAATTTTAGACCCAGAGCAAAACTCGAGTTTTAGGGATTATTATCTAAATTTCAACATCGATCTTAGCAAGATCATCTTTATCGCCACGGCAAACGACGTATCTCTCATACCTGCGCCGCTGCGCGATAGGATGGAGTTTATCGAGCTTAGCTCATACACGCCGCAGGAGAAATTTCAGATCGCCAAGGACTATCTGATCCCTCAGGAGCTGCAGCGCCACGGCTTAAAATCAGCCGACGTAGCGATCAACCCCGCAGCTCTTTCCGAGATCATCGAAGAATACACGCGCGAAAGCGGCGTGCGAAACCTACGCCGCCAGATCGCTGCGATCTTCCGCAAAGTCGCAGTTAAAATTCTAAAAGACAAAGAGTTTAAAAAGATCATCGTGACGACGAAAAATTTAAGCGGATTTCTAAATAAAAAGGTTTTCGAGATCGACGAGGTTGAAAAATGCGATCAAATCGGCATCGTAAACGGGCTTGCGTGGACTGCGGTAGGCGGCGACGTGCTTAAGATCGAGGCGGTCAAGATCAAAGGCAAGGGCGCGATGACGATCACGGGCCAGCTCGGCGACGTGATGAAAGAATCCGCGCAGATCGCCTTTAGCGTCGTGAAGGTGCTGATCGACGAGGGCAAGCTCAAAGCCGCTCAAGGCGCTGAGAGTGGCGCCGCAAAAGCCTCACGCACGGGCAAAAACTCCGCATTGCGCGCAAATGGCGGCGCATCTAAAAGCCCTGCGGCGGCGCGAAATTTAGGCGCGGAGGAGAATTCCGAAAGCTCGGAGCAGATTTATAATAAATTCGACCTTCACATCCACGTGCCCGAAGGCGCGACGCCTAAGGACGGACCGAGCGCCGGCATCACGATGAGTACGGCGATCGCGTCGATTTTAAGCGAGCGCGAGGTGCGCGCAGATCTAGCGATGACGGGCGAGATCACGCTAAGCGGCAAGGTGCTGCCGATCGGCGGGCTTAAGGAGAAACTCATCGCCGCGCACAAAGCCAAAATCGCCGAGGTTTTGATCCCGCGCAAAAACTACGAGCGCGACCTGGCGGAGATCCCCGACGAGGTCAAAAACGATCTGAAAATAACGCCGGTAGATCGGATCGAAGAGGTGCTGAAGCTGGCGCTGGTCTAAATTTAAAGCGCCGTTTTAAATTTTTCCGCGCACCTTGCGTAGAATTTTGAAATATCTAGGTCGGCGCAAAATTTTTACCGCGTAAAATTTTGCCTGCATAAAATTCTGCTCACGCAAAATTTTGCCTGCATAAAACCTGTCTGCATGCGTTAAATTTCTAAAATTCTTGTGATAGATTTTATGCTCGTCTGAGATGGCATGGAATTTTTGCACAACGAAGCCTTGACGCGCTTGCGACAAAATTTCTCGCAGCAGTTACGACGAACGTTAAATTTGTAGAATTTCGTATCCACGCAATCGCGTGATGATATGAAATTTTATGACCGCATAAAATTTCAGCTCCGCTTCTAGCGCAAAATTTTATGAAATTTACCTCGCGAAAGGAATAAAATGTTTGATTTTAAAAAAGAGTTTAAGCAGCTCTACGCACCTAAACAGACGCCGCAAATTTTAACCGTCCCGCCCGCAAATTTCGTCTGCGTCCGCGGCGAGGGCGACCCGAACGAATCAGGCGGCGCGTATCAGCGCGCGATAGAGGTGCTCTACGCCGTGAGTTACGCGCTAAAAATGAGCTACAAAACCGAGTATAAAATCGATGGCTTTTTTGAGTACGTCGTGCCGCCGCTAGAGGGGTTTTGGCGGCAGCGCGGCTCTGCTGACGGAGCGGCGAACTACGCCCGAAAGAGCGATTTTGCCTGGATTAGCGCGATTAGGCTG
>CAURFS010000087.1:0-7965 GCA_963523845.1 uncultured Campylobacter sp.
CTTTTGCAGCGAAATTTTATCGCTTGATCACGACGTAAAGGGCGATTTTTACATAACTCCGAGCCAAAATTACCTAAAAAGAGGAAAGTATGATAGAGATTTTAATCGCCTTGTGCGCTCTTGCGGTGGGCGCTGGCATAGGATACTTAGTAGCTAGAAAGATCAATAACGCCAATTACGATTTTTTCGTAGAACAAGCCAAAGCTAAAGCCAAAGCTATAGAATTTGAAGCCGAGGGCATCTTGCGAAATTCTAAAATTTCGGTGCAGGAAGCTGAGTTTGAAGCGAAGAAAAAATACGAAGATAAGGCAAGCAAACTGCAGAAGGAATTTAACGTTAAATTTGACGAGCTCGGCAAAAAGGAGCACGCGCTTCTAACCGAGCAAGAGATTTTAAAAGACAGCAAAAAAGAGCTCGAAAGTGCCAAAAAAGAGGCGAAATTCCTCTATGAAGAGGGCTCAAATTTAAAGAAAAGCTATGAAGAGAAGCTAGCTGAAGCGCTTAAGGTTTTGGAGCGCGTGGCAGGCTTTACGCAGGATGAGGCACGCGCGCAGGTGCTTAAAAAGGTCGAGGAGCAAAGCCGCACTGACATCGCTCACATCGTGCGAAAATATGAAGAGGAAGCTAAAAAAGAGGCGCGAAAAAAGGCGAATTATATTTTGGCGCAGGCTACGTCGCGCTTTGCGGGCGAGTTTGCCGCTGAGCGACTTATCAACGTCGTAAATATCAAAAATGACGAGCTTAAAGGCCGCATCATCGGCAAAGAGGGGCGCAATATAAAGGCGCTTGAGATGACTTTGGGCGTGGATGTCATCATCGACGATACCCCGAATGCGATCATCGTAAGCTCTCACAATCTCTACCGCCGCGCCATCGCCGTTCGCGTCATCGAAACTCTTATCGAGGATGGCAGAATTCAACCTGCTCGCATCGAGGACATCTACAAAAAAGTAAGCGACGAATTTGAAGCTAGCATCGCTGAAGAGGGCGAAAATATCGTAATGGATCTAGGCCTTAGCAAAATTCACCCCGAAATTTTAAAACTCATCGGCAAGCTTAAATTTCGCGCCAGCTACGGACAGAACGCCCTTGCGCACAGCCTTGAGGTCGCGCATCTTGCGGGCATCATCGCCGCAGAAACGGGCGGAGATCAAAAGCTGGCCAAGCGGGCAGGCCTACTTCACGATATCGGTAAGGCGCTAACTCACGAGTACGAGGGTTCGCACGTAGATCTTGGCGCCGAGGTTTGCCGCCGCTACAAAGAGCATCCGGTAGTTATAAACGCGATCTACGCCCACCACGGCCACGAGGAGGCCACAAGCGTAGAAAGCGCCGCAGTCTGTGCCGCAGACGCGCTAAGTGCCGCGCGCCCGGGCGCCAGACGAGAGGTGCTAGAAAGTTATCTAAAACGCGTTAGCGACATCGAAGCGATCGCGATGAGTAAAACGGGCGTTAAACAAGCCTACGCGATCAATGCAGGTCGTGAGATCCGCGTCATCGCAAACGCTAAGCTTATGAACGACGACGAGGCGGTTTTGGTCGCCAAAGAGATCGCTTCAGAGATCCAAGATAAGGTCCAATTCCCGGGCGAGATTAAGGTCAACGTCATACGCGAGCTTCGCGCGGTCGAGATAGCCAAATAAGGAGTATGAAATGAAAAAATTTATAATCGCTTTATTTTTGCTTTTTAACGCGGCATTTGCCGATGATGAGCTCATCATCAACAGCGCAAGCGCCTATTCGTCGGTAATGCGCACAAACTCGCAGTACAAATATCTAGCACAACAAGCCCGCGCGATAGTGATATTTCCGAGCGTCAAAAAGCTGGGCTTCATCATAGGCGGAATGTACGGCGAGGGGATCATCATCTACAATAACGACGGCGCGCACAGCGTTAGCGGCGCGGAGATCAGTAGCGCCAGCGTAGGACTTCAGATCGGCTATGAGGATAATTATCTAGTCATTTTCGTAATGCATGACGATGTAATCCAAAAAATGCGAAATTCCCAAATCACGCTTTCGGGCGACGCTACGGCGGTTGCGGGTAACTACAGCGCCGATTCTGGCTCTTTAGACGTGCTAAATCAGGATATGTACGTCTTTACGAACAAGGGCGGATTATTCGCTGGCGTGAGCCTAGGCGGCTCGGTGCTGGAGACCAAAAATGACCGCGCTTTTGATCCAAATACTGAGGGCTATGCACTTTTGATGCGAGTAATCGGCGCAGATGAGTAAAATTTAGCTAAAGATGCTAAGGCGCATAGCTTAGCGAAAAATTTTGCTTTATGGGCGTTTTATTAGCAGCTTGGAATTTTGCTCGCGTGATTTCTGCAGAATAATAGACTTAGGTGCGTAATTTTATTGCAATTCGCGGGGTGGGAGGCATTTGAGGATATCGCGTAAATCCTGCGTAATTCGCGAGTTGCTTTGAATTCTAAAGAAGTCGAAATTTTGTCATTAAATTTAGAATTGCAAAATTTTATCGCTAAATTTTGTGGAGATTTTACTTGATGCCTAGAAATTTTATTTTAGAATTTCGCTTGATATTTTGCGGCAAAATTTTATATTTCGCGGCAGCTGCTCGGAATTTTAAATTTAATGTCGCAGCGAAATCAAGTAGCGTCGTGGGGCGTTAGAGTGAAGCTTTCGCGCCGAATTTTAAAGCTGCTTTAGTCAAAATTTATAGAATTTTATACAATCTAATGAAAGGATTTGATGGAATCGATGTTTGCAAACCTCCATACGTGGGGGTATCTGATACTGTTTTTGTATTCGCTGGGCGGAGGATTTTTGGCGCTTGCGGCAGCGGGCGTACTAAGCTCGGCCGGCGAGCTCAATATCGTCTTATGCATCGCAATCGCCTGCATATCGAACTTTATAGGCGATTCGGGGCTGTTTTTAGTAAGCCACTACAATAAAAAAGAGATCATGCCCTATCTGCGCAAACAGCGCCGAAATCTCGCTCTGGCGCAAATTTTGTTTCGCAAATACGGAGACCGCATAATTTTAATCAAAAAATTTATCTACGGCCTCAAAACCCTCGTACCGATCGCGATCGGCATCACAAAATATTCGTTTTTAAAATTTAGCGTCATCAACGCCGTAAGCTCGCTCATTTGGGCGCTTGTGGTGGGGCTACTAAGCTACTACGCGGGCGATTTCGTGCGCGGGCTTTATGAGCGGATTAAAGAAGCTCCGTGGATCGCGCCGCTAATTTTGGCCGCAATCGCCGCGATGATCGTCGCGTATTTTCGCTTCGCCACGCGTAAAAGAGGCTAGCGGTGGCAAAAAAGCTGATCCCGCTCGCAATTTTCGCAGCACTTCTTTTGGCGCTAAATTTTATCTCCAATTCGCGCAGCTCCGCGGCTAAAGATGAGCGGGTTTTTACCTCCAAAACCCTGGATGCCGCCTCTCGTAAAAGCGGCGCGCAAGATCCTGAAAGCAGCACCAATCGCGAAATTTCAAGCTCTGAAAATCTCGCAAGCGACGCCGGCGTAAAAAATGAGAGCGGCGTAAGAAGCGCAGACAGCAGAGCGGGCATAGGAGATTTAGAATCTCATCCGCGAGCAAACGAGCGCGGCGCGACAGATTCTAAAGACGAGGCGGACGTCCACAGGCGGCACAGCGCAGATTATGAAGCTTCAAGCTCGCAAAATCCCGCCGTAAATTCTAAAAATCAGCCCTCGGACGAGCCCTGCATAAGCAGAGAGTGCGTGAGCGCTCATATCCGCCGTACGGGCTCTTTGCCGCAAAATTTTATCACGAAAAAGCAGGCGGGCGAGCTTGGCTGGCAGGGCGGCGATCTGTGGCGATACGCGCGCGGCAAGAGCATCGGCGGCGACCGCTTCGGCAATTTTGAGCGCAAATTACCCGATAAAAAGGGACGGATCTGGCGCGAGTGCGATATCGAGTATCGCGGCGGCGCGCGCGGCGCGAAGCGGCTGATATTTTCAAATGACGGGCTAATCTTCTACACCGCCGATCATTACGAAAGCTTCGAGCGCGTGCAATGAGTTTAAATTTTAAAACGTGCCGCGGCGCAAAGATCATCATCGACGGCGCAAAGATTAGGCGCAAAGATCAAATTTTCGCGCTGTTTGCCGCAGCGCTAAATTTCGAGCCCGAATACGTCGCAAATTTAGACGCGCTCTACGACGCGCTTGGCGAGCGGAGCGGACAGGTCTGCGTGATCATCAAAAGGGGCGGAATTTTAAAGCTAAGGTTGGGCAAATTTTACGATATTTTGCTGGAGGTTTTGCGAAGCGGCAAGGCGAAAATTTTAATTTTATGAGTTCTATCGCGGCGCTCTCGTCGCCTCAAAGTTAAATTTTGCCGAGGCAAAGATAGGTTTGTTTCGGCACAGTTTCGAGCGCGCCGTTAAATTTGCGAATTTTAGAGCTTATTAAAAGAGGCAATTTTAGAAATTTCGCTCACAAAGCTCACGCGGTCAAATTTAAACTCAAGCCCATACTGCCAATCTCTGCGGCGCGGGTTTGTAAAGTCGTAAAGCTTAACCGTCTCTGTTTCAAATTTAATCTTAAGCGCGAGATACCAGCAGTCCCAGATCCCGCACGGGCAGCCCAGTAGGACGACGTCCCGCTCATCTTGCGCCAAATCAGCCTCAAGCGCCGTGCGTAAAAATAGCTCCTCAAAATCGATCAAGCTTAAGTAGGCGTAGCCTCCCGCGATGCTAGCTTGCCCCTCTTTTGCCGTAAAGCTCTGCTCGCGCCGCTTAATCAGCTCAAGCAGAGGCTCGCCGTTTATTTTGACGACGACTTCGGTAAAGCTTTCGCCCTCAATTTCGTAATCATTTAGGTAAAATTTAATGCTATCCATGCGGCAATCTCGCTAAATGATCTGTTTTGCGCCGTATTTGCACCGGCCTGCTAAAATTTCGGCGCAGTTTAGCGAATTTGAAGTGAAATTCGGTTGAAAATCAAAAATTCGCTGGTAAAGCGCAGATCAAATGGATATTTTGTAAAATTTGAGGATTTCAGGCTTGGCGGGACTTATTTTTTAACACGCGAGAGCTTAAATTTGCAAAAAAGCTCAATTTGCGTAGATGAAAGAAGCGAAAATAAAAGGTTAAATTTTAGCGCAGATCAAAGAGGTCGAAACGAGGGGTTAAATTTAATTCGCTTTTGCGGGCGCTTTAATTTAACCCCGCCGCGGCTACATCATTTCGCCGCTTTTGTGCTCGTGCTCGGTGTAGGTTACCGGAATATCCTTCTTGCCTTTGCCCGGTGTATACACTCCCTCTCCGCGTTTGAAAAGAAGCTCGATACCTTCGTCGTTCGTAAGCATTATGCCGCTTGCGGAAGCCGCGCGTTTAAGATTATGCTTTTTACCCTTTTCATCGGTTAACACGCCTGTTGCGAACATATCGTTCGAGCTAAGGCTGATGCGCTTATCTCCGGTCTCTCCTAGCAGAAATACGATCGTATGCGCTACAGACTCTTGCTTTTGCTGCGGAGCCGTATCGGCCTTAGGTTGGTTGCATCCGCTTAAAATCGCGATTGCCGCTAATGACGAGAATACAATTCGTCTCATTTTTTCTCCTTTAAAAAAAGTTCGCGAATTATATAGCCAAAAAGTAAATCCTAGATTTCGCGACTTTTTATTTAATCAAAGATTAACCCAAATTTAGTAAAATTCCAGCCGAAAACATCCCACATAAGGAGAACCTTATGGCAGTAAAAATCGCAATTAACGGCTTTGGAAGAATCGGTAGGTGCGCGGCTAGAATTGCGCTAAGCAGGGACGATGTGGAGCTTGTGGCGATCAACGATACCGCTAAGCGCGAGCTTACGAGATACCTGCTTCAATACGACACCGTTCACGGCGAGTTTCGTAAAAAAGTAGAAATTCTAAGCGACGAATGCATAGCCGTAGACGGCAAAAAAATCCGCGTCTATTCCACCAGAGAGCCTGCAGAGCTTGATTTTGCGGGCGATGGTGCAGAAGCTGTGCTGGAATGTACTGGTGCGTTTTTAACGAGCGAAAAATGCAAGCCGTTCATAGATAACGGTATCGGCGTAATCGTAATGAGCGCGCCTGCCAAGGATGATACGCCTACTTTCGTAATCGGCGTTAATGAGGGCGCTTATGCAGGACAGCGCGTCATCTCAAACGCTAGCTGCACCACTAACGGCCTGGCTCCGATTGCAAAAATTTTAGACGATGAGCTTGGTATCGAAAAGGGTCTTATGACGACCATTCACGCCTATACGCACGGACAGAGCCTAGTCGATGTAAAAGCCAAGGACTTCCGCCGTTCACGCGCCGCGGCTCTTAATATCGCTCCGACTACGACGGGCGCGGCAAAAGCGATTAGTAAGGTACTTCCGCAGCTAAGCGGTAAGATGCACGGACAATCTGTGCGCGTGCCGGTAGCTAACGTTTCGATGGTTGATCTAACAGTGCTAACGCGCAAGCAGACGAGTGCCGAGGAGCTAAACGAAATTTTCCGTCGCTATGCTGCTAAAGAGATGAAAGGAATTTTGCTCGTAGACGACGATAGCCGCGTCAGCAGCGATTTTTGTACTTCAGAATACTCCAGCATTGTAGCTAGCGACTGCACGCAGGTAATTGACGGCAATCTAATAAAAGTGATGAGTTGGTATGACAACGAGTGGGGATATAGCGAGCGCCTCATCGATTTAGCCTTATATGCGGCAAAAAGAAGGAAATAAGATGGGCGAAATTCTTTCGATTAAAGATTTGAAATTTAAAGACGGCGCGCGCGTTTTTATCAGGTGCGATTTTAACGTGCCGATGGATGAGTTTTGCAATATTACGGACGATCGTCGTATCCGTTCGTCTATCCCTACGATTAAATATTGCTTAGACGAGGGCTGCGCGGTAATTTTGGCCAGTCACTTAGGACGCCCGAAAAACGGATACGAAGAAAGACTTAGCCTAAAGCCTGTGGTAAAGAGGCTATCTAGGCTTTTGGAACGCGAGATAAAATTTGTCTCCGACGTCGCGGGCGAGGAAGCTGGAGCTGCGGTAAATTCGCTTAAAAAGGGCGAAGTGCTTCTGCTAGATAATCTGCGCTTCGAAAATGGCGAGAGCAAAAACGACGAAGCACTAGCTAAGAGGCTTGCGAGCTACGCGGAATTTTATATCAACGATGCTTTTGGCGTATGCCACCGCGCGCATGCTTCGGTAGAGGCGATTACGAAATTCTACGATGAGGCGCATAAGGCGGCGGGATTTTTGCTGCTAAAAGAGATAAAATTCGCCAAAGACCTTATTAAAGATCCTGCGCGTCCTTTCGTAGCCGTAACGGGCGGCAGCAAAGTAAGCGGCAAGCTTCAGGCGCTTAAAAATTTACTTCCTAAAGTCGATAAGCTCATCATCGGAGGCGGCATGGCGTTTACGTTTTTAAAAGCCGTCGGATATGACATCGGTAAATCTTTGCTCGAAGAGGATCTAATCGAGGAAGCAAAAAATATTCTCCGCAATGCTCGCGAGCTTGGGGTTAAAATTTATATCCCCGTCGATGCCGTCGCAGCTCCGCAATGCTCGCAAGATGCCGTTACAAAAAAGGTTACCGTCCAAGAAATTCCAAGCGATTGGATGGGGCTAGATATCGGACCTGCGACCGTAGCGCTTTTTAAAGAAGCCTTAGACGATGCACAAACGATCTGGTGGAACGGACCGATGGGGGTTTTTGAGATCGATAAATTCGCTCGCGGCAGCCTGCATATATCGCACGCGATCGCAGATAGCGACGCCACGACCGTAGTGGGCGGCGGCGATACTGCAGATGTCGTCGAACGCGCGGGCAACGCCGATGATATGACTTTTATTTCTACCGGAGGCGGCGCGAGCTTAGAACTCATCGAGGGCAAGGAGCTGCCGGGCGTGCGAGTGCTTACTGCTAAAACGGAGCTGCGATGATACTAGCGGCGAATCTTAAATGCAACCATACTCGCGCTAGTTTTGAGCGGTACGCTAAGG
>CAURFS010000088.1:0-7920 GCA_963523845.1 uncultured Campylobacter sp.
ATGCGACTCCGGGCGGGCTTGAGGCTTTGGCAAAATTCGGTGTTTACAAAGATGAAATTTTAACTCAAAATATATGGAATTTAAGCTTCGATAACCCCGTAGGTATCGCGGGCGGATTCGACAAAAACGCCACGATGATCGCGCCGCTGGCCGCTCTCGGCTACGGACACATCGATTTTGGCACCTTTACGCCGCGTCCTCAAAGCGGCAACGAAAAGCCGCGACTTTTTCGCCTTGTTAGCGAGCAGAGTATCCAAAACGCGATGGGTTTTAACAACGAAGGTGCCGATGTTATCGAGCGTCGCGTGCGAAAAATTTATCCTTTTAAAATCCCGATCGCCGCAAATATCGGCAAAAACAAAGCCACCTCGAACGAGGACGCGCTAAGCGATTACGAAGCCTTGGGTCGTAAATTTAACGGGCTGTGCGATTTTTTCATCATCAACGTAAGCTCGCCGAACACCCCGAATCTGCGCGCTTTGCAAGAAAACAGCTTCATAAGCGAGCTGATCGGAGCGATGAAAAAGATCACGAACAGGCCGCTCGTCTTAAAGTTGGCGCCCGATATGAGCGCGGATCAGGCGATCGCACTGTGCGAGTGCGCGGTGCAAAGCGGCGCAAGCGGCATCATCATAAACAACACCAGCGTCGATTATTCTCTAAGCCCCAACGCTAGGGACTTCGGCGGCCTAAGCGGCAGGCTGATCACCGAAAAATCGCGCGAGCTTTTCGCGCAGGTCGCTCGCGAGCTCTTCGGCCGCACGATCCTAATCAGCTGCGGCGGCATAGACAGCGCGCAGGAGGCCTACGAGCGCATCAAATCGGGCGCGAGCCTGGTTCAAATTTTTACCGCCTTTATCTTCAAGGGCCCGTTCGTCGCAAAATCGATCAACGAGGGGCTCGCGGAGCTTCTGCGCGCAGACGGCTTTAATAACATCAGCGAGGCGGTTGGGGTAAATTTAAAAGATCGGGTGGGCGAAGGATACGGCGCGAGAAGCGATCAGGCCGAAAATCGCGACAACGGCGCGGATTTGCGCGCTTGCGAATACAAAGAGGCGGATACCAAAACGGATGAAATTTCGAGTGCGACCAAAGGCGAGGAAACGAGCGAAATTTCAAACGCGCCCGAAAGTAAGGAAACGGATGGAATTTCAAACGACGGCGAAAGCAAAATTTTAAGCACTCAAATAGATGAAATTCCAACCGCTCAAACAAACTCAAGCTCCGAAGCGGACGAAAATTCCGACGCTTCGGCAAATTTAAATGCTTTGATAAACACAGATACTGCGACAGATCAAAGTTTAGTTGAACAAGGCGGCATGCAGAGCGAGAATTCTGAAGTTAAAAGCACAAAGCAAGGCAGCGCTGATCAGAAGCAGGATAAAATTTCAAAAACTACCTCCAAAAGGGGTGCGAATCAGAAGCGAAGCCAAATTTCCAAAAGCGACGTAAGCTCCAAGCGCGGTAAAATTTCAAAGGACGCTACGCAAAAAGACGCCGCACAAAAAGATACTGCGAAAGATAACGACGCTTCGCGGAAAG
Organism: uncultured Campylobacter sp.; assembly: GCA_963523845.1. Lineage (GTDB taxonomy): Bacteria > Campylobacterota > Campylobacteria > Campylobacterales > Campylobacteraceae > Campylobacter_B. The sequence continues at coordinate 1,543 of CAURFS010000088.1, forward strand.
ATGCCGCGCAGAAGGGTACTGCGCAGTATGATGACGCCTCGCGGAAAGACGTCAGGCAGGAAAACAACGCCTCGCAGCAGAAGAGCGCCGAAGAAAAAAATCTCTCAAAACGCGGCACAACGAGCGAGAATTTAGAGGCTAAAAACGCAAAACACCGCGACGCGGCAAGCAAAACCGCGTCGAAAGCTAAAACCGCGCAGAAAAATAAAACCACAACTAAAACCGCACTAAAAAACGACATAGAAAGCAAAAATTCTAAAACTAAAGCCGCATCAAAAAATAGCGCGGAAAGCAAAGGTCTAAAGAGCAAAAACGCAAGCCAAAGTCGTGCCAAAACTAAAAGTGTCAAAACCAGAAGCGCCGCGATCGAAAGCTCAAAGGCCCAAAACGCCGAGGCCGAAGAAACAAGCGGCGCCCAAGACGCGGAGCAAAACTCAAGCAAAAGACGAAAGGTGAAAAAAGATTAATGTTTCCGAAATTTAAGAAAATCACGCTGCAAAACGGACTTCAAATTTATCACATCCCGATGAATAAAGGCAGCGGCGTCATCAGCGTGGACGTGTTTTACAACGTCGGCTCGCGCGACGAGGTGATGGGCAAAAGCGGCATCGCGCACATGCTGGAGCATCTAAATTTTAAATCCACGAAAAATCGCAAGGCGGGCGAGTTCGACGCGATCGTAAAGGGCTTTGGCGGCGTGAATAACGCGAGCACGGGCTTTGATTACACGCACTACTTCATCAAGTGCGCGAGCTCAAATTTAGAGGTCTGCTTGGATCTTTACGCCGACATCATGCAAAACTTGAGCCTCAAAGACAAAGAATTTCAGCCCGAGCGCAAGGTCGTGCTCGAGGAGCGGCTGTGGCGCACTGATAACGATCCGTTCGGATATCTATTTTTCAGGCTCTATAACGCAGCGTTTTTGTACCACCCGTATCACTGGACGCCGATCGGCTTTCGCAAGGACATCGAAAACTGGAGTATCAAAGATATCAAGGAATTTCACGCTAAATTTTATCAGCCGCAAAACGCCGTGCTGCTGATCACCGGCGACATCGGCGAAAAGGCGGCGTTTGATGCGGCTAAAAAACACTTCGCGCCCGTAAAAAACAAGAGTGAAATTCCGCGCCTTCACTGCACCGAGCCCGCGCAAGACGGCGAGAAGTTTAGCGTTATTTACAAAAACAGCGAGGCGCAGATCGTTGCAGTCGCCTTTAAAATTCCGCCGTTTAACCACCCGGACGCCGCGGCGATCAAAGCGATGGATATATATCTTAGCGGCGGCAAGAGCTCGCTTTTACAGCGCGTGCTGGTCGATGAGAAAAAACTCGCCAATCAGATCAACATCTACGATATGAGCGCCAAGGACGAGAATTTATTTATAGTCTTTGCCGTTTGCAACCAAGGCGTAAGCGGCGAGGCGCTGAGAGATGAAATTTTGGCGCTGATCGAAAAAGCTAAAAAAGCTAAAATAAGCGACGACGATATGTTAAAGATCAAAAACACCCTAAGCAGCGATCTGATCTACTCCCTCGACAGCGCTAGCAAGGTAGCGCAGATGTACGGCAGCTACATCGTCCGCGGCGATCTGGACGCGCTATTTAGGCTGGAGTGCGAGATCAAAAGTCTAGATAAAAACGCGGTTAAAAAAGCGATGAAAACCTATCTAAGCCTTAAAAGCTCCACGAGCATTATCTTACGAAAGGAAAACGATGAATAAAAATGTCATAATCGGCTCTATGACGGCGTTGATCACGCCTTTTAAAGAGGGAAAACTAGACGAGCAGACCTACGCAAAGCTCATCAAAAGACAGATCGCAAACGGTATAAGCGCGGTCGTGCCCGTAGGCACCACGGGCGAGAGCGCGACGCTGACGCACGACGAGCACCGAGTCTGTATCGAGATCGCCGTAGATGCGTGCAAGGGCACGGACGTCAAGGTGCTAGCGGGCGCGGGCAGCAACGCAACTCACGAAGCAATCGGGCTCGCGCAGTTTGCGCAGGCTCACGGCGCGGACGGAATTTTATCCGTAGCGCCCTACTACAACAAACCCACCCAAAAGGGGCTCTATCTGCACTACAAGGCGATCGCGAGCTCGGTAGATCTACCCGTGCTGCTATATAACGTCCCGGGTCGCACCGGCTGCGACATAGCCGCAGATACGATCATCAAGCTTTTTAACGACTGCGATAATATCTACGGCGTCAAAGAAGCCAGCGGCAGCATCGATAAATGCGTCGATCTGCTAGCGCACGAGCCGCGCCTTAGCGTGCTTAGCGGCGAGGATGCGATCAACTATCCGATACTAAGCAACGGCGGCAAGGGTGTGATCTCCGTTACGGCAAATTTACTGCCCGATTACACGGCGAGACTAACGAAATTTGCGCTGCAAAATGAGTTTTTAAAGGCTAAGCAGATCAACGACGATCTCTACGCGATCAATAAAATTTTATTCTGCGAGAGCAATCCGATCCCGATCAAAGCGGCGATGTATATCGCGGGCCTGACGCCGAGTTTAGAGTACCGCTTGCCGCTTTGCGAGCCGAGCGCGGAAAACCTCAAAAAAATAGAAAACGTAATGAAACAATACACTATCAAAGGATTTTAATTGACGAACGAATTTAAAGGAAAAACGCTAGTTATCAGCGGCGGCACGAGAGGCATAGGCAGGGCGATAGTTTTGGAATTCGCAGCTGCAGGGGCAAATATCGCTTTTACGTATAATTCCAACGAGGAGCTGGCGACTTCGCAAGCTGCCGATCTTGAGAAGGCTTACGTCATCAAGGCGCGCGCTTATGCGCTCAATATCTTAGAGCCAGAGACCTACAAGGAGCTCTTTGCCAAGATCGACGAGGATTTTGCGCGAGTGGATTTTTTCATCTCAAACGCCATCATCTCGGGTCGTGCGGTCGCGGGCGGATACACTAAATTTATGAGGCTAAAGCCTCGCGGCATCAATAATATCTTTACCGCAACGGTAAACGCCTTCGTCGTGGGCGCACAAGAAGCCGCAAAGCGCATGGAAGCGGTAGGCGGCGGCTCGATCATCTCGCTTAGCTCCACTGGAAATTTAGTCTATATCGAAAACTACGCGGGTCACGGCACGGCAAAAGCCGCCGTCGAAGCGATGGCGCGCTACGCTGCGACCGAGCTCGGCGAAAAAAACATCCGCGTAAACGTCGTTAGCGGCGGACCGATCGAGACGGACGCGCTGCGAGCCTTTACCAACTACGAAGAGGTACGCGACAAAACCGCCGAGCTTAGCCCGCTAGGACGCATGGGGCAGCCGGAGGATTTGGCGGGAGCATGTTTATTTCTATGCTCGAGCAAGGCTAGCTGGGTGACGGGGCACACCTTCATCGTCGACGGCGGAACGACCTTTAAATAATGCTAAATTTACCCAATATTTTAGCAAGCTTTCGCGTTGCGCTGGCGCCGCTGTTTTTCTGGCTAATCTTACTAGCCGGTCATGCGAACGGCGGCATGGTGGGCTCGGTGCACGTCAGCTGGATCGATTATTTCGCCGCGCTAGTCTTCGTAATCGCCTCCGTCACGGACTTTTTCGACGGATACATCGCGCGCTCTTGGAATCAGAAGACCAAACTAGGCGCCATCATCGATCCGCTCGCCGATAAGATGCTGACGCTTGCGGGCTTTTTGGGGCTTATGTTTATCGGACGCGCTAGCCCGTGGGCGATCTATCTGATCCTAATCCGCGAGTTTTTCATCACGGGTCTTCGCGTAGCGATGGCGGGTGACGGCGTAGAGGTCGCCGCGTCGATGGCGGGTAAGGTAAAGACGGTCTTTCAGATGATCGCTATCGGCTGGCTAACGATGCAGTGGCCCTATGCAAACACCCTACTCTGGATCGCAGTTGCGCTGACGCTATATTCGGGCTTTGAATACGTCGCAGCGTATGCTAAGGCTACTAAAAAGAGTTAGAGTTTGGTTTAAATTTGGAATAAAATTTGAACCAAATGAAATATGATGGATCACAAATTATGCAATCTTATCCTTGGATGTATGTAGGATAAAAATCTACGTGCCGCTCATTAGATTAATAGTAATATATAGGCAAAATTAAGGAAAATTGTTATGATGTATGGGACTTCGAGAGTTAGCGAAGATGTAATTAGGCAAAATGCTGGAGCGTTACTAAAATTTCAAGATTCAAAATACGCTAAAAGCGGCGTCGGACAAATAACTACGTTTAATGAACTTGGTTTTAGCGGGGTTAATAAAAAGCCCGACGGTTGGTATTTTCCGCACGATATAAACGAAGTTGCCATAATTTTAGAGACCAAAGCCTATGAGCCGAATTCAAATCTGGATCAAAATTTACCGCAACTTCAAGAATATATAAACATAACAAGAAGCAAATACAATCAAGTAATAGGTATTTTATATAATGGCAACGAAGCAATAATTTATAAAAACGATAAATTTTATAGATAAGATAGTGAGCTTTTTAGCAAAGATTACTATCTTAAGCTATTTACTCAGAGCAGTATAGATAAGCCTAAAATTTACTTATGTACTAAATCAATAAATGATAACCTACATATAAATTTTGGCATCAACAACCTAAAGCATAGGATGATTTTTACAGCTTGCGCTTTGGTAGCCGATAGAAAAGGCGCAAATTTAGCCGGTCTTAAAGGGCGCGATTTCGCAACTCTGCAAAGCGAGATCATAAAAACTCTTGAAAGCTCGTATAGTGAGCAAAAGGCATTAAATTTAAAGCTAGACATTATAAAAGAGCAGTTTAATTTAATTAGTTTTAACTACACAAAAAATCAAAAAGCAATTGATAGCTTTATCGACGATATCGTTTCGATTTCAGGCTATATAAAAGCCGAAAGTTGGAACGGCGAAGACGTTATGGGAATTTTCTTTAACGAATTTACTCGCTATAAGGGCAAGAGCGAAGCGGGTCAAGTTTTTACGCCGGATCATATTACAAGTCTAATGTATCGTATCGCGAACGTTAGCTACAAAGATAAAATTTTAGACGCATGCTGCGGTAGTGGTGCATTTTTAGTAAAAGCTATGAATAATATGATAAACGAAGTCGGTGGAAATTTCAATGAAAGCGCGGTTAAGATTATACAAAATGATAGACTTTTTGGAATAGAATTTGATAAAGAGCTATTTGCTCTAGCTTGCGCAAATATGTTAATTCATAAAGACGGAAAAACCAATTTAACTCACGACGACGCTAGAGGCGAAGCGGCTTGCAAATGGATAAAAAGCAAGAATATCACAAAAGTTTTGATGAATCCGCCTTATGAAAATAAATTCGGTTGCTTAAAAATAGTAAAAAACGTACTTGATAATGTCGAGGACGGCGCGATTTGCGCGTTTTTATTACCGAGCAATAAACTTGAAGTGGGTCGCAAACAAGTTTTAAAATGGCTCAAAAAACATTCTCTTTTAAAAATCATCAAACTCCCAAAAGAAGTTTTTGCTCGCATGAAAGGCGCGAATGAAACATCGATTTTTATATTTAAAGCGCATGAGCCGCAAGGAAACAAGGAAATTTTTGGTTGTTATATAAAAGAGGACGGGTTAGAAACCGTTAAAAATCAAGGGCGTCATGATCTAAAAGGCAAATGGCAAGAGCTTGAAGATTATTGGGTAGATGTGATATATAAACAAGGCGGCGATGAAAGCTGCCAGTGGATAAAGCCGAATGAGAGCTTGCAGTATAAAATGTCCGAGCCTAAATTTGAGATAACCGAGCAAGATTTTAAAAAAGTCGTGCTTGATTATATGCTTTTTGAAAATGGTATCGATAAAAAAGAGTTTGAAAAGACGATTTTAGAGAGCATTTTATATGAAAGCGAGATAAATTTGGACGATGACGAGATAAAGATAAAGGTTTGAAATTGGAGTATAGAAATTTTAAAGTAACAGATATTTTTATAGTTGAAACTGGAGCAAATATACCACAAAATGAATTAAAATCTGGAAAAACTCCAAGAATATCTGTGACAAATTTAAATAATGGCATTTCTGGATATTATAATGATTTGTCGTCAAATAATTACAGAGTTCAAGAAAATTTTATATCTTTTTCTTTTTTGGGAACTTGTTTTTATCATCCGTATAAGGCGAGTTTAGATATGAAAGTTCATAGTTTGAAGCCAATAGGATATATGCTTAATAAATACACTGCTTTATTTTTGGTAAATCTATTTAAAAAATCATTCAATGGCGTTTATAATGATCAAATTTCGAGTACCGATTTAAAAAAGTCATACATAAGGCTTCCTGTAACTAACGATATGATTGATTTTAATTTTATGGAAAATTATATAAAAAGTATAGAAGCTAAAATGCAAAAACTGATTTTATATCATAACGCGCTTGCCCTT